>JAVHPO010000034.1:0-6455 GCA_036170635.1 Prolixibacteraceae bacterium
AGGAGTTGGCGGGCATTGTCAAAAAACTGGATCCCACCCGACCGGTCACCTGCGGACTGACAGAACAGGATCCGCATAAAAACTTCATTTATCAGTCCGGAGCCCTCGATCTGATCAGCTTCAACTATAAACAGAATCAATACGCGGATTTCCCAAAGAATTACCCCGGCGAAAGTATGCTGGCCGCAGAAAGTATATCCGCTTTCGCTACCAGGGGTCATTACGACATGCCTTCAGACAGCATCCGCGTCTGGCCCGAAGCCTACAACAAACCCCTGAAAGCCAATCCCGATCTCACCGCTTCGGCCTACGACAATGCCCATGCCTATTGGGGTTCTACACATGAGGAGACCTGGAAAATCATAAAAAACAGCGACTTCGTTGCAGGGACTTTCATCTGGTCGGGCTTCGATTTTTTGGGAGAACCCGAGCCCTACAAATGGCCCGCCCGAAGCTCCTATTACGGTATCATCGACCTGGCCGGATTCCCCAAAGACATTTACTATTTTTATCAGAGCGAATGGACCACCAGGCCTGTGCTTCACCTCTTCCCGCACTGGAACTGGAAAGAGGGTCAGCTAGTGGATGTTTGGGCCTATTACAACAACGCCGATGAGGTGGAACTCTTCCTGAACGGGCTTTCCCAGGGGATAAAAAGGAAAACCACCGATCAGTTACATGCGATGTGGCGTGTCAGATACTTACCAGGAACGCTAAGGGCTATTTCCCGAAAAGGCGGAAAGAAAGTAATTGAAACAGAAATACATACCGCCGGAAACCCTGCGAAAATTGAACTCACAGCGGACCGTACAAACATACATCCAACCGGGAAAGACCTGGCTTTCGTAACCGTGAAAGTCACGGATGAAGCAGGCAATCTGGTTCCGGACGCCACTAATCTGATCCGTTTCAACGTTCGTGGCAACGGCCTGATAGCCGGAGTTGACAATGGATGCC
Organism: Prolixibacteraceae bacterium; assembly: GCA_036170635.1. GTDB lineage: Bacteria > Bacteroidota > Bacteroidia > Bacteroidales > Prolixibacteraceae > CAINVV01. The sequence continues at coordinate 958 of JAVHPO010000034.1, forward strand.
AGACCAGCATGGAACCATTTAAGGCCAGTTACAGAAAAGCCTTCAACGGCATGTGCCTGCTGATTGTACAGACAAGTAAAACTGCCGGAAACATTCAGGTGGAAGCCTCCGCTGACGGATTAAAAACGACAACCGTCTCTTTGAAAAGCAAATAGTTAATACTATGAGACTGTTAAAATTTTATTTAGAATAAAGTTGAACCCACTTTGGGGTTCCAAATCACATTTATTGCTCTACCTCCGGTTTCACCGGAGGTTATTCATATTCAAGTCCTTCGGACTTTATGATTCGAAAAACCCTGAAAAGGGTTCAATTTGAATAACCCCCGGTAAAACCGGGGGGAAATGAAACAATTGAAGCATCAACCCCGAAAGGGTTGAACAGTTTATAAATAGTATCACAATCTTGGACCTAGATATACATAAATAAATGATAAAATATTTCACGCAGAGGTCGCAAAGGAGAAACGCAAAAGAGCGCAAAGTTTGGTTTTGATTTCTTTGCGTCTTACTTTGCGACCTTTGCGTGAACCTTTGAACCAGATAAGAGCACCAAACAAATGGAATACTACCAATATACACAAACATATAATAGACTATCAATCAAACTGATAGTAATCATTTTATTTATCTTCCTCGTTGCAAATACCTCTTCCGCCCAGACAGTAACAGGTGAAATGGCAGGTATTCCGCGTGTACCGTCCGTGTACAATACCGAACCCTGGGAAGATCCTCTGGTGACAAGCATCAACAGGGATGTTGCAAGATCTACCGCATATTCATTTGATAACCTGGAAGACGCACTATCCAACGACCGTTCCCGTTCTTCAAGGGTGATCTCTTTGAATGGCTCCTGGGATTTTCGGTTTGCCTCAAAACCTGCGGATGCCCCGGTCGATTTTTACAAAGCAAAAGTTTCCGGCTGGGATAAAATCGAAGTACCCTCCAACTGGGAGATGAAAGGTTATGACCTGCCGATTTACAAGAGCGCCGTTTATCCTTTTCGTCCGGTCAATCCGCCATTTATTCCTCAGGATTACAATGGAACCGGCTGCTACCAGCGCAGCTTCGCGATTCCCGAAAATTGGGCCGGCCTCAACATTACCTTGCATTTTGGCGGTGTTAGCTCCGCTTTCAAGGTATGGGTCAACGGCAAATTTCTGGGATATGGCGAAGATAGTTGCCTCCCTTCCGAATTTAACGTCACACCTTACCTGCAAAAGGGGGAAAATATTGTCTCGGTGCAGGTTATTCGCTGGAGTGATGCATCCTATCTGGAAGACCAGGATCAATGGCGTTTGAGCGGTATCCAGCGGGAGGTGATGCTACTGGCCGAACCCAAATTAAGGATTGCGGATTTCTTTTACCAGACAAAACTGGACAAACAATACCAGGACGCTACTTTCAGCCTCAGAGCCCGGCTGGAAAACCTGACCGGAGACACGGTAAAAGGATATTTCCTGAAGGTTCAGCTATATGATGCCGACAAGAAGCCTCTGTTTCCGGAGGCCCTGAGCAAACCGGCCGAAAAAATCATCAATGAATCCTACCCCCGGCTCGACAACATCAAGTTCGGCATGTTCGAAACTACCGTGAAGAATCCGGCCAAATGGTGCGATGAAGCGCCAAATCTCTATACCCTGATCCTTTCGCTCGAAGATAGCAGTGGCAAGATTCAGGAGATAAAATCGTGCCGGGTTGGCTTTCGGTGCATCGAATTCTCCAAAGAAAACAGCAAACTGCTGATCAACGGAAAAACCACCTACCTGTATGGGGTTAACCGGCACGACCACGATCCTGCCAAAGGAAAAGCCCTGTCACGCGAGGATATCAAACGGGACATCCAGCAGCTCAAACAATTCAATTTCAACTGCATCCGCACCTGCCATTATCCAAATGACCCCTATCTGTATGAACTGTGCGACGAATACGGAATGCTGGTGATCGATGAAGCCAACTACGAAACCCACGGGATTGGCGGTATGCTCAGCCACGATTCCCACTGGACTGCCGCCTTTATGGAAAGGGTTGACCGCATGGTGTTGCGCGACAAAAACCACCCATCGGTCATCATCTGGAGCCTGGGCAACGAAGCCGGCAGCGGCCCGAACAATGCGGCCATGGCTGCCTGGGTGCATGATTTTGATATCACCCGTCCCGTTCATTACGAGCCTGCACAGGGTAGTCCTCGCATGGAAGGTTACATCGCGCCGGGCGATCCGGGCTACCCGAAAGATCATTCCCATCGCATCCAAAATCCAATGGATCAGTATTATGTTGACATCGTCAGCCGGATGTATCCCGGAATTTACACCTCCGACCTGCTTTTAAACCAACATAGCGACCGTCGACCAATTTTTTACTGCGAATATGCCCATTCGATGGGCAATTCAACCGGCAACATCAAGGAATTCTGGGATCAGTTCAGATCAAAGGAACGACTGATCGGTGGCTGCATCTGGGAGTTTAAGGATCAGGCTTTGTTCAAGAAAGATGCTTCCGGTCAACCTTTTCTGGCCTATGGCGGTGACTTTGGCGAAAAATATTTCGATGATTTCACCATCAAGGGAATCGTGCAGGCCGATGGGACGCCTCATGCAGCCATTTACGAATGCAAACATGTTTTTCAGCCGGTAGATTGTCAACTTGTTAATGCCACCAAAGGATTGATAAAAATATCTAATCGTCATTCATCCAAAACTTTGACAGATTACAGCATCGACCTGAATTTGCTGGAGAATGGCATCTCGATCATGAGCAAAAGGCTACCATCCATTTCACTTCAGGCAGGCAGGGATACAGTTATTGATGTGAAATCCTGGATTCCAAAACTAAAAGAAGGAAAAGAATACCTGTTGAATATTTCCTTCAGTCTGAAAAATGATCTGGAATGGGCAAAGGCAGGCCATGTGATTGCTTCCGACCAATTTGCCCTGACCGGTTTACCTGGTACGGGCAATAATCCGGGAGTCGACAAATCGCCCCAAATCGTTCAGGATGAAAAAACAGTGAGCATCACGGGAAAAGATTTCAAAATCACATTTGATAAACAGAACGGAGCACTAAACTCCTATCTGACAAGTGGCAAAGAGATGATTTTGGCTCCATTGTTGCCCTGCTTCACACGTCCATTGACAGACAATGACCGTCGTGGCTGGAAAGCCGACCGGCTCCTCAAAGAGTGGTACCAGTCAAAACCCGTACTGACAGGTTTCGGAGTAAAAGAGATGAAAAGCGGCCAAGTCAAATCAGGGTCAGTTTCACTGGAAAGTAATTACGAACTTATCGATCGAAAGGCAAAAGTCACAGTGACTTATACCGTTAATACTGCGTGTGTGGTTAAAGTTGATTATTCCCTGAAAGTTGCCGGTCAGCTTCCGGATATCCCAAGGGTGGGCATGACCTGCGGAATAGCAGATGATTGCAGACAGATTTCCTGGTATGGAAGGGGGTTACAGGAAAATTACATCGATAGGAGAACCGGCTCCGAAGTCGGAATATGGAGCCTGCCGCTGTCGCAATTCATGGAACCCTATATCGTGCCGCAGGAAAACGGCAATCGCACCGATGTGCGCTGGATGTTCCTTTCAAATCTCAAACAGTCTGGGTTACTGGTAGTGGCCGACAGCCTCCTGAGCATGAGTTGCCGGCCCTACAACGATGAAGCGATCAGGACAACCAGACATCTGAACGAAATGAAAGAATCCGGCTACCTCACCCTGAACATCGACCTGGTTCAGATGGGCGTCGGAGGCAATGATTCATGGTCGGAAGTAGCCGAACCCCTTGAACAGTACAGAATCAAGGCGAAAAACTACGCTTATAGTTTCTACCTTTATCCGGCAAAAGGCAAAACGGAACAGATTGCAAAATCATTTGGCAAATTAAAATACTAATGGGCGGTTAAATTTGTATTTTTTTATCCCGTCAGGGATAGAATATCGGTAGAAAATGGAATAGAATATAAATTCCGTCCCGTACGGGACGGGATATTTTGAGGTAAATTCTCTTTCTACCAACATTATGTACCTACAGTACAGTCTTGATCCCGAGATTTCTGATGAATAAAATGGGAACCATAATATTAAAAATGTCTCAACAATCTATGAGTTATATTCAATGAAAAAATTCACTCTTTTGATCCTTCTGATAACCTGTTTCATCATTCAAACCCATGGCAGCAACAAGTCCCGACCGGTTGTGGTGCCGCAAAAAGTAATGCAGCAAGTTTATGAAGAGATCAAAACACCTTACAAATATGGCCTGGTGATGGTCCCTCCAAACGATGCTAAAAAGATGGACTGCCCGAGCATCTTCAGGAAAGACAACAAATGGATCATGAGTTACCTGATATTTGATGGCCGCGGTTACGAGACCTGGCTGGCCGAAAGCGACGACCTGCTGCACTGGAAAAACAAGGGCAGAATCATGTCATTTTCAACAGACAGTACCCGCTGGGACTGGAACCAGAAGGCAGGCTATGTTTCGCTGCAGGATTACAAATGGGGAGGATCGTATCAATTATCGACCTTTGATGGTAAATACTGGATGTCCTACATCGGCGGAAACACGAAAGGCTATGAGGCAGGTCTATTGTCAATTGGCATAGCGCTTACCGTCCGGGATCCTGCCACGGTCCACGAATGGAACTACCTTGTCAGACCAGTTCTAACCCCTACTGATAAGGATGTCCGGTGGTGGGAAAACCATACCCTGTACAAATCGACTGTTATCCGCGACAAACGAAAATTGACGGGTCACTCTTTTGTAATGTATTACAATGCCAACGGCGATAGTCTCAATGCCAAACGTGGCGCCGAAAGGATCGGCATGGCGGTGTCGGACGACATGACCAACTGGACACGTTTCATGAAAGATCCCGTGATCAACCACCACAAGGGAATCAGTGGTGATGCCTACCTGCAGAAAATGGGAAAAGTCTGGACAATGTTCTATTTCGGCGCTTTCTGGAGCAAGGAAAGATCCAATGCCTTCAACAGGTTTGCCTGCTCCTATGATTTGATACACTGGACCGACTGGGAAGGTCAGGATTTGATTGCCCCTTCGGAACCTTACGATGACCTTTTTGCCCATAAATCATTCGTAGTCAAATGGAAAGGCATTGTGTACCATTTCTATTGCGCCGTCAACAAGAAACAGCAGCGGGGAATTGCTGTGGCAACCTCGAAGGATCTGGGCAAGAGTGAAACGATGTTTATTTCTGAAAAATGAGATTTTGGAGCTTTGCATTCCTGGCAATTTTGCTGGTAGCTGCCGCCTTCCGGCCGGTACTGCCTGAACCTGGAAAAAATCCGGTACATGATGCTATTGTAAAAGTTACCTCCAACGCAAAAGATTCCACCGAATCGACTAAACCATGGATTTACTGGTACTGGATGCATGGCGCCGTCACCAAAGAGGCTATCACGGCCGACCTGGAATCCATGAAGGAAGCCGGACTAGCCGGGGCCTACATTTTTACCATCCGGGATGTCCCAA
>JAVHPO010000035.1:0-6413 GCA_036170635.1 Prolixibacteraceae bacterium
CCCATTTGCTTCCCCGTCAGGGGAAGCAAATGGGTTAAGGTTGTTATTATCCCAGGTAATAAAAATTTAAGTTCATTGGAAAATCTAATGGTAGCAGATACAATATAAATAAGAAAAATAACGCCAGTTGCAAGAGAAAATATCTCATAGGTTAGTGGGGCGCTCATCTCCTTTTTTGATTTTTCCAAATTCATTTTTCGCAAAAGCTCTTCATTAAATTTTAGATTTTCTTTAAGTTTCTTGTCGTATTGTGTCCATACTGTTTTTAATTCATCTAATTCCATGATTTCTAGTTTTTAATTGTTACTAAATTGTTTTTTGAGGATTTTCTTAATCCTACTGATTTTTGTAACTACATTTGTCTCTGAAATCCCAAGAATATCGGAAATGTCTTTATATTTATTGTCATCCAAATAGAGCAATATTAGAGCTTTGTCCATCTCATTTAGATTTTCAATAAATTGATAAAGCATTACAATATTCTCGTCTTGTTCAGGAACATACTCGAAATTGGATAGAGATATTACTGATGAATCAATCGTTACTTTTTTGTCCTTATGTTTACAATCACTCCGATAAAATGAAATTGCTGTATTTAATGCTATTCGGTAAATCCATGTTGAAATCTTAACGCGTCCGTCAAATTTTAAAAATGAATTCCATAATTGCATCAAAATTTCTTGTTGCAAATCCTTTCTGTTTTCTGGATTCGAGCAATAAGAATAACAAATCTTAAAAATCAGATTTTGATTGTCTCTAATGACCGAAATAAACTTCTCCTTTTCCACTTTGAGTATTTTAAACGTTTATTTATTATTCGTAGAGAAGGTTAAAAAATCACAGAATTATCAAAATATTTTCAACGGAGAGCGATTTCTTCAATTGGTTGCTAACGGTCTGGGCTAGGAGCAGAAGCGGGTTGCGAGCTGCGAAAGTGTCCGCCAGGACAATTTCGCAAACGTGAGAGCCGGATGGTTTTGCATCGATGCCGCTTTTGCTTCGTAGCCTTTGTTAGCGCTATGTGCCTTTAAATCTCAACACTCATTTTTAAATGCTTTCCAAACCCTTGACGAACAATTCTCATTAATGTTGTAAGCCGTATATCGGAAGCATCATTTTCAATTCTGGAAATATATGTCTTTGTTGTACCGCATTTTGCGGCCAGCTGCTCCTGAGTCATTCCTTGCTCTTTACGAAGTTCTTGAAGCATGACACCAATTCTAAAAGATTCAAAACCTTCTTCAAATTCTTCTCTCTCAGGGGTTCCCCTTTTACCGTACTGCGTATCCAAATGGTCAGTAAAGGATGTTAAGTTGTTATTTTTCAGATCTTTCATCGAAATATTGTTTTTTTAATTTTTCAGCTAATTCAATTTCATTTCTTGGCGTTTTCTGAGATTTCTTTTGAAAACCGTTCAGCAATATTATAAGTCGTCCTTCATCAAAGAAGCTAAAAACCCTATAAATATCACTGCCCACTTCCACTCTAACCTCGAAAAGTCCAGTAGACTCCTCCATGTGTTTGAAATACTTAGCAGGAACTCTGTCAATTGTTGCTATTAATTTCAAAGTCCAGTTGAATTTCCTTTTAGCATCGGGTTTAAGTGTCGCAAAGAAGTCCAAATAGAAGCTTTTGTAGTAATAAATGTCCCTTATAAAATTTTCATTCATGAGGCAAAGTTAGCTAATTAGGTAACTATTTGCAAATTATTGTCAAGTTATTTTAAGACATGTCCGTCTTTCTCGGGCATTGGCGCAACTCGTTTATATATCCAACGTGATCATACATAGCCAGCAAACGGTCTTTGGATTGGTACGAGGTTAGTCGGCTTATTCGTAACATTAACAAAATAATAGGTTAAAACGTGATGGAGAGACAATTAACATTCAAGATAATTGGTTGAGCCCTCTAGCTTGCAGATTTTAGCATTCCTCTCCATCCAAATAAAGCGTATCAGGACAAAGGTCTGCACCATTTGACCACTCAATACTACCCATAAAAGGCTTTACTGAATAGAATATTTCCGGCTCTTTTAATTCGATGAAAATTCCAGTATCCAAATAGGGTTTCACATCAAAACGTTTCTTCTCACCATTATTGAAGGTGATCAACAAAGTAAAGTCCTGATCTGCTACTACATCTTCAACCCTGGGATTCATACAATAGTTATTTTAAAGGTTCAATTTTAAAAACCTGTAAAGCACTGAAATTATGACAATAACATAACAATATTTTGGAAATTCAAATTAAACAAATTAAATAACGATTTTGGTCAGATTTGGTTTTAATGCGCTCAATGCTTATTATGAGCAGAACCCGCCGGGTTCAATTTGAATAGCCCCCGGTGCAACCGGGGGTCAACGAAAAAGGCAAAATCTCAACCCGGAAAGGGTTGAATAAACCGGCTATTTTGCATGTTGTTCAACCCCTGGCCGGGGTTACGGCTCAATGCGTTCGTTTCTGCCCCCGGTTGCACCGGGGGTTATTCAAATTGAACCCTGCGGGTTCTTGATAAATCCAACTTTAAAAAACTGGTGGGTAATTTATATCTCATTCAAAAAAACACACAGCCGCCCCGGGGAACAGCTGTGTATTCAGATTATAATGTTGCTTCAAGAGAGCCGCCCGGCCGGACTGCTGTACAGAGCGATTAGCCTTGATTGGATGAGACGTTCGTCCGAATGTCTCTACACGGAATATGTGGTTGAGGCGGTATCCCCTCCCCTGCCGGTCCAGTTGGTGTGAAAAAACTCACCGCGTGGTTTGTCCAGCCTTTCGTAGGTATGGGCGCCAAAATAATCGCGCTGTGCCTGCAACAAATTGGCGGGAAGCCGTTCGCTGCGGATACCGTCGAAATAGGTCAAAGCCGTGGCGAGGCATGGAACCGGTACGCCATTGGTGAAGGCAGAGGCAACCACACGTCTCCATCCAGCCTGTGCTTTTTCGATGGTTTCCTTGAAATATACATCGAGCAACAGATGTTCCAAACCGGGATTTTTGTCAAACGCTTCCTTGATTTTTCCCAGGAATACCGAACGGATGATGCATCCACCACGCCACATCAGGGCGATACCGCCGTTGTTCAGTACCCAGTGGTACTCTTTGGCAGCTTCGCCCATCAAATCATATCCTTGCGCATAAGAGATAATTTTCGCTCCAAACAAGGCATCTTTCAGGTCGCTTAAGAATTGTTTACGGTCGACGGTGAATTTTTTCTCCGGACCGTGTAATACTTTGGAGGCTTTGACCCTGATATCTTTCTGGGCAGAAAGGCAACGGGCAAATACCGACTCGCCGATCAGCGTGAGCGGTATGCCTAAATCGAGTGCAGATACGGCAGTCCATTTGCCGGTACCTTTTTGTCCAGCAGTATCCAGAATTTTTTCGACCAGCGGCTCGCCTTTCTCATCTTTGAATCCCAGGATATTACGGGTGATCTCGATCAGGTAACTGTCGAGGTCGCCTTTGTTCCATTCGGCAAAAGTATCGTGCATCTCATCTGCCGTCATTCCCAGTAGTTCTTTCATGATCTGATAAGCTTCACAGATGATCTGCATGTCGCCATATTCAATACCATTGTGAACCATCTTCACAAAATGGCCGGCACCGTTCTCACCAACCCAGTCGCAGCAAGGCTCCCCGTCAACTTTGGCAGCCACTGCCTGGAAAATTTTCTTTACTGCAGGCCACGCTGCAGGCGATCCACCCGGCATCAGCGAAGGACCTAAAAGCGCACCCTCCTCACCACCGGATACACCGGTTCCAATGTAAAGCAATCCTTTGCTTTCAACATATTTTGCACGCCGGATCGTGTCGGGGAAATGAGAGTTTCCTCCATCAATGATGATGTCTCCTGCCTCGAGGTGTGGAATAAGCTGCTCAATAAAATCATCCACAGGTGAACCTGCTTTTACTAACATCATCACCTTGCGGGGACGCTCAAGATTTGCGCATAGCTCCGCAATGCTATGACATCCGATAAAGTTTTTACCGGCGCCACGGCCTGCCATAAATTTGTCAACTTTGTCAATAGTCCTGTTGTAAACCGCCACGGTAAAGCCTTTGCTTTCCATGTTCAAAACGAGGTTCTCACCCATAACGGCCAATCCAATCAGCCCGATATCTGCCTTTTTCATAATAAAATTTTTAAACTATTTCTTTATTTAATTATCTATAAACTAAACTCATATCTTATAACTCATATCTCATATCTCAACTCTACACCCTAAATCCCATCCTTTTTAGTTTGTCTATTACCTTTGGGCTACTAAATTTCCCCGCTACGGTAAATGCCGGAAACTCCCTGCGCACAGGATAATCACCTCTTTGTTTTTCGAAGGTACTTAAACTTGCACGTAATCGGGCATCGTCCTCACGGATATCGTAAGTTGCCAGAATGGCTTCCGCAAGAATTTGCTGCACAGTTTTGTTGGTTCCATCTATCAGAATTTCTGAAACCAGTGGCTTCTCCACATTGGATGCTTTCCAGTTTTTTGAACTCAGTCCAAGAAAACGGCTGACGGCCTGAATGCTCATCTCTGTACCCTTGGCTTTCCCATCCCTGGAGTAACCAGCTATATGCGGGGTTGCCAGATCGACCAGCGCTAAAAGTTCCGAATCAATATTCGGTTCATTTTCCCAACAGTCCACAATGGCGCCCGAAACCTGACCGTTGCGAATGGCTTGTTTCAAGGCGGCAGTCTCGACTACCTCGCCACGACAGCAGTTGATGAATATCGGTTTGCGCGACATGCGGGCAAACAGCTGCACATCCGCCAAATGCCAGGTGGCATCTATACCATCCTGGTTCAGTGGCACATGAAGTGTGATGATATCGGATTCTTCCAAAATTTTATCGAGGATTACGAATCCTTTGTCTCCTTCAATTCTTGCACGGGGCGGATCGTTCAACAAAACACGCATACCCAGTATTTCAGCAATCACAGCTACTTTCGAGCCAACATTGCCTACGCCAACCACACCGATCGTTTTACCTGCCAGCGTCCAGCCTTTTCTTTCCGCCATTACCATGATGGCTGAGGCGATGTATTGCTCCACTGATTTGGCATTGCAACCCGGAGCATTGGTCCATTTGATTCCGGCTTTATCGCAGTAATCTGTATCGATATGGTCATAACCAATCGTCGCCGAGGCGATGATTTTTACTGAAGATCCCGACAACAACGCCTCGTTGCAGATGGTCCGGGTGCGGGTGATGATGGCATCCGCATCTTTGACCACCTCCGCAGTGGTTTTGGATCCCGGCAGGTAAACCACCTCAGCATAAGGCTCCAGTGCGCCCTGGATGTAGGGGATTTTGTCGTCGATGATGATCTTCATTCTAGCTTTACTTATTAAAAATTAAAGACTTATACTCTTTTCAAAAGAAAGGATAAAGGATAAAGTCAAAAGGATAAAGTACGCCGCGATCTCGATGTTAGCGTTTTTCTCATGTCTCATGTCTTATATCTTCAAGTCCACCGTTCTAATTTCCGGAGTCCCTCACTTTATCCTTTATCCTTTATCCTTTATCCTTCTAATACTTAAACCTCTCCCTGTACGCCCACAGTCCCAGCGCCGGATTCGAGATATAGAAGATCTCTTCGCCATCCGGCATCTGGTTGAAGCCATCTTTTAGCTTTTCGGGATCGTATATTTTTATCACTTCATCAAAATTGGCATATTGAAATCCGGCACTTTTGATCTCCGCCTCAGTCAGATTCTTTGATTCCCGGCCCGGACAATAGGTGATATTAAATCTTCCCTCAGAAGAGCCATGGATCAGATGCGCGGCAGCACTCAGGTTGTTACGGATCTCTTCATTCTCTTCGCAGGCTTGCAATGTCGCGGGAGTTCCAAAATAACCGTACTTTCTGATCAGTCGGTCAATCTCTTTGTCTTCGCCGAATTCGACCAGCGCCGGCGCTAAAATAATCAGATCACCTCCATCGGCAAGCGCCATCCGGGTACGATAAATCGATTTATTTCCGAGCCACGTGCTTTTAAACTCTGTCGGATCGAGATAGACCACTACTTTTTTCAATGGCTTTTCGAGCATTTCAAAGTTAACCTGTAGGGAGAGTTTTGCGGCCAAATCAAAAACTTCCGAATCATCACCGATAAACAGTCCGCGGGTCTTTATTTTGCCATCCTTTTTATCCAATCCGACAACCGTTTGAACATATACAATCGGAAGGTTTTGTGTAAAATTTTCAGACGCGTAGTTGAAAACCCTTCGCACCGGGGTATCGGCATGACCCATCATTCTTTCCATGCCATAAGCAGCGCCAATGAAGTGGCTCTTGTTGATCCCTTCCACACCACCGGTACCCACAAAAATATTTTTGTTATAATTGGCCATGCCCACTACTTCGTGAGGAACCACCTGACCAATCGAGAGAATCAGATCAAAG
>JAVHPO010000036.1:0-6411 GCA_036170635.1 Prolixibacteraceae bacterium
TAAAGGACCCTTCGACAAGCTCAGGGCAAGTAAAGTTAAAAGGATAAAGTAAAGACGCTGCAATTCAATATTGTAGCGTTTTTGCTTAGCAAAAAAGTGACCTAGATTCTATTCAGTTCTAAAGCAACTTTATCCTTTATCCTTTTTACTTTATCCTTTTTTCCTTATGAGTATCCTGGGATTTTTAGTGGCTACAACCGCTCTTTTGGGTTCCACCTGTTTGGGCCTTGCGTGACCCGAATTTCCTCGTCCTTGTTGTTGTACCGGTTTGACGGCATTGTGATCCGTCAATGGGAAAAGAGGATTCTCCGCTATCGGAACTTTCTTGTTGATTAATTTCTCAATGTCCCTAAGATACTCCTTCTCTGTTGCATCACAAAAAGAATAGGCTGTACCTTCAGCTCCTGCACGCCCGGTTCTTCCGATACGGTGAACATAGGTTTCGGGAATGTTCGGAATTTCGTAATTGACCACATATTCCAAATCATCGACATCAATACCCCGTGCCGCGATATCTGTCGCGACCAGGATCCTGGTGGTTTGCTCCTTGAAATTTGATAGGGCCCGTTGTCGGGCACTCTGAGCTTTATTGCCATGGATGGCTTCCGCCGAAATATTGTGCTTCAAAAGTGTCTTCACCACGAGGTTGGCACCATGTTTGGTCCTCGTAAATACCAGCGCTGTCTTTATCTGCTGATCTTTTAATATTTCCAGCAACAGGGCACTTTTATTTCCTTTGTCTACGAAAAAGACAGATTGCTGAATAATATCAACCGTTGACGAGTCTGGTGTAACCGATATTTTTACCGGATTATGCAATATTGTATTGGCAAGTTTGACGATTTCCGGCGGCATGGTCGCTGAAAAGAACAACGATTGCCTGCTTTTTGGAAGGGCGGTGAGCAATTTTTTTACATCGTGGATAAATCCCATATCCAGCATCCGGTCGGCTTCATCCAGAACTAAAATTTCAACATCCCGCAAGGTGAGAAAACCCTGGTTCATCAAGTCCAACAGCCGGCCCGGCGTTGCAACAACGATGTCTACGCCTTTGCGTAAGGCAGCTGTTTGCGGGTTTTGGTTGACACCTCCGAAAAGAACCGTGCAGGTCAATCCGGTATGCCGGCCATAGGCTTTGAAACTCTCTTCAATCTGGATGGCCAACTCCCTGGTAGGTGTTACAACCAGACTTCTGATCTTTTTCTTGTTACCAAACGACTTGGTTGAGCTTAACAATTGTAATATCGGAATAGCAAATGCCGCGGTTTTTCCGGTTCCTGTCTGCGCGCATCCGAGCAGGTCTGTGCCTTGTAAAACGATTGGAATGGCTTCAGCCTGAATAGGGGTCGGAGTGGTGTAACCTTCCTCTTCAACAGCTTTTAAAATGGGTTCTATGATGTTCAATGAACGAAATAACATATTCTTTGCAACTAATTTAATTGGTGCAAAGGTAGTTGAAATAAGTGGGAATAGCTATTTGGGGAAAGCTAATAGCTAATAGCCGACCGCATTCCTCAATGCCTCTGGAGCATCTGCAGCATCTTTCTGTCCAGTTTTTGACCGTGCCAATCTTCGTAGTCCACATCTTTTCTTCCTGAATTCATCACGCCAAAATCTCCCCTGAAATTCCAAAATGCCCATCCTATGTTGTTTTCAGTCAATATATCAAGTACATCGGTCATCCAGGCCAGAAAGACTTCGTGCGGCGTTTCCCTGTAACAACCACACTCCCCGCAATGTACGCCAATGCCCTGTTGTACCAATTCAATCCATGGCCGGTAGAAATCCTCCAGGTTCTTTCTGCTGAAATTTTTGTTTCCGATGGTGCCGGGCCAAACCGGTTTCGGGGCATCATCCGGATTCTTCCAAACCCATGGCGCCCGGTAATGCGAAATATCGCCGGGGTAATATCCCCTGCAACTTTGTGCAATGTTCAAATCATTGAGTTCCGGCGTGACCTCGCTACCACCATTGTTGCCGTCGGCCAGTACCAGGCGTTCCGGGTTCTGTTTGAGAATCGCATCAAGGCATCCCTGAGCGATCTTTCTGTATGTTTCACCTGCAATCTTTGTTCTTTTGCCAAACTGATCGTTCATATCTTCCCGATAGCAGGGCTCATTGATCAGGTCGAAGCTGAGTTTTTTGCCGGACAGTTCTTTAAACCGTTTTGCCCACATGCCCCAATGGGTGTAAAGCGCTTGCTGTGCCAACTCATCCTTCCAGAGGTTAAAGGGCTCGTTGAAACCGGCATTGATACAAAATCCTGGCGCCCGGTGCAAGTTCAGGCTGACATGCAAACCATACTTATTGGCCAGGTAAACCAATTTTTCGATCTCCTGCAGTGCATTTTCGTTGTAATCGAAAACCTCTTCAGGTTTAATTCGCTTGTCTTTGTCATTACCCTGATCAAAAATCAGATAACAAGGATATTGTACGGGGATTCGTACAAAATCAAACCCCCAATCCGACATCCACTTTAAATCATCTTCAGTTGTTTTTGCCTGACTGTTTTGCCGCGGGAGATGCAATGGTTTTGAAGTGAAAAAGTCGAGCAGATTAAAGCCACGCCAGCGGGGAAGCTTGTTCTTTTTGGTCTCAGGAAATGATAATCCCAGGGCGGATACACTACCGGAAAGCCCTATCAGTGAAGTTCCTAGTCCTGCGGTTTTAATAAACGAACGGCGATCAACGGTTGTCATGGTTGTTTTTTTTAGTTTTTATCTTCTGATGCAGTTACCGGGAAATCCTCGGCAACTGAATTTTCATGCAGATCTTTAGTTTCGAAAATATTTTTTAAATAGAGTCAAATGGGGATGCTTGCATCATTCGTTGGTAATTTTTAAATAGGTGGCAAACCTAATTCTTTCAAAAATTCATTGTGTTTGTCTGTATGTGTTTTAAGGCTGTCATTTAAAAAAGTCAATTTTGCATTGACCTCTTTTAAATCAATTTTCACTTCATCAATTGAGGTACTTACATATCGTGAAATGTTCAGGTTGTAGCCGTTCTTCTCAATTTCTTCCATTGAAACTTTACGGGAATAACGTTCTATGTTATTGCGGAACTGGTATGTCTCAACTATTTTTTGAATATCGTTTGGTTCTCCATTTTCGCCTTCTCTAAGAGTGTTTTGTCTTTTGCCTTTTTCAAAATGCTCACTGGCATTAATGAACAGCACATCATCTTCCTTTTTGCATTTTTTTAATACCAGAATACAAACCGGAATGCCTGTAGAATAGAACAAATTGGATGGCAAGCCAATTACCGTGTCAATACTGTTATCCTTTAATAACTTGGTGCGGATTCTTTCTTCTGCACCGCCACGGAATAAAACGCCGTGTGGCAATATAATCGCCATGGTACCCTCCTTTCCAAGAAAGTGAAAACCGTGTAATAAAAAAGCAAAGTCGGCTGCTGATTTGGGCGCTAAACCATAACTTTTGAAACGAAAATCGTCTGCTAAGGTATCGTTTGGTTCCCAACGTAAACTAAATGGCGGATTGGCTACAATGGCATCGAATTCAATTTTTTTGGATGGATTCATTTCGTTGAGCATATCCCATTGATTGAGCAAGGTGTCACCATGAAATATCTCAAACTCGGTGTCTTTCATACCATGCAAAAGCATATTCATTCGGGCAAGGTTGTAGGTGGTGATGTTCTTTTCCTGCCCGAAAATTTTGCCGATACTGCCATCATTCTCCTTTATTCGCGTTCTAACATTCAGCAACAATGAACCCGAACCGCAAGCAAAATCCAATACTTTGTCAAATTTGTTTTTCTTTCCTGTAGTTGGGTCTTGACTGTCCAGGGTGACAATTTCAGAAAGAATAGTTGAAATTTGTTGAGGGGTATAAAACTCGCCAGCTTTTTTGCCCGAACCCGCCGCAAATTGACCAATCAAATACTCATAAGCATCGCCAAGTGTATCAGAATCAGCGGAAAAATCAGCAATTCCTTCAGCAATTTTCTGAATGATGATGCAGAGCTTTTTGTTTCTTTCGGTAGAAGTTTTTCCGAGCTTTTCAGAATTCAAATTGATTTCTGAAAACAAACCCTGAAAGGCACTTGCAAAGGATTCGTTTTCGATGTATCGGAAACCATCCTCCAGTGTTACTAATAATTCACCATTTTGTGTACGTGCCAGTTCCGTGATATTGCTCCAAAGATGCTGGGGTTTTATCACATAATGAACCTTACGGCGCATCTGCTTTTCAAAGTCTTCAACATCCTTAGGATTTTCTTTATACCAAATCTCCAAAGGTGTGTACACTTTGAGTTTTGACATAATATCCTTTGGAGTATCATCCGGATAATCTTTACCCAATTCTTTTTTTGCAGATTCCTCGTAATTGTAAGATAAATACCGTAGAAAAAGAAACGAAAGCATATAATCACGGAAATCATCCGCATTCATTGCCCCGCGTAAGTTATCTGCTATATCCCAAAGGGTTTTACCCAATTGTTGTTGTTCTTTTTGTGTCATATTCAGTTGTTTTTTACTACCCAAAAACCATTTCGCTTACCGTATCTGCGTTCTAAAAGATTTTTTTGTTGTAAGTTGATAGTGATTGTTTTTACCGTTCGTTCTGATTTTTTAATAATTATGGCAATTTCCTTTTGTGTTGCTTTAGGGTTAGTTTTTAGGAATTCTAAAACAAAATGCTCCTCCAAAGTGCAATTTTTGCTCTTTGGAGCGTTGTTTGCTATGTTTTGTGCACTTTGAAAGTTCACAAGCATTTCTCTGTTTTTCAGAATATGGTTTTCGCCAAGCAATAAATTGCTAAAAAAACGCAGCAAATACTCTTTTGTGGCGTGAATGTTCTTTGTAAGGTTATTAAAGTTGGCTCTTACAAGTGCATTGCGGAAATACCATGAATGTTCTTCAAATAAACTGTTATTTACTTCAAAACCAAACGTGCGAAGATATTTGATTATAAATACGGCAGTTGTTCGGGTATTGCCTTCTCCAAAGGGGTGAATTTGCCACAGTCCCGACACAAAATCAGCAATATGCTGAGTGGTTTCGGTTAAATTAAGCCCCCTGTAACTAAACTGTTTTTCTTGCCGAAAATCGTATTCCATGGCAGCTTTTAAACTCTCGGAACTGGCGTATAAAACCGTTTCGCCATTCAGCACCCACTCCTGTTTTGTAATGTTATAATCACGGATTTTGCCTGCATGACTGTAAATATCCTGAAACAACCTACGATGAATGGTAAGATATTCGGCTGGTGAAAACGAAAATGTTTTTTCGCCCAATATTTGAGCAATGCGTGCCGAAACTTTGTCTGCTTCTTCGGTTCTGTTTTCGGTGTCTTTTACAGGGTGTTGCTTGTAATAACTGTCTATTAGCTGTTTTACTTCCTCGATGGTAATGTCGCCCTCAATGTTTTGCCTGGCAGTTGCTATCAGATAGTCGGACGGTTTTAAGCCGTCAACTTGTTGCAAGCCGATAGCCGTTTTCCAAACCTGCGCTTTCTCCCTTTTGTTTGGTTCACTTTGCTGCGTGTATTCTTCAAAATTTCCCATACGTAATTCTCAAGTGGTAATTGATAGAAACAAGCCCATTGTCTGAACCTTGATTTTCAGGATTTGTATGATTAGTTTGATTTTTTTTCATAGTCCATCATTTAATCACAAAAATCACAGTTCAGACTTTTTTGGAAACAACCCCTGCATCAATCCCTTTTTATGCAACTTCAATTGCTCAATTTTTTCCGCTTGTGCCGTGATTAATGCATCCAATGAAGAAAGACAAGAGGCGATTTTTTGTTGTTCTTGACGAGACGTGTGAAAAAGCATTGTTTTGTATACAATCTCACTACTGATATTTTGAACTATACCACCAGCAGAAAGTCTCTGATACTGTTTTTGCATATATTCTGAATTCAGCAATTGCAACAGAAACGGCTTATAAAAATGCTCTTCATATTCACGAAGAACAAACCAACCATCATAAATACATCCTTCAATTTCCAATTCATAAGTCTTTCCAAAACTCATAGAATTAGCTAAAATCAATTCACCTGTCTCAACTTTTCTTGATTTTTCTGCACCTTTTTGCGTTATTTTTTCTTCAACCTTACTAATTATGGAATTAACTGCATTTTTTGTGTCGCCAATTTTTATCCAATTTACACCAGAAACATCTTGTGTAAAATAATCTTGTATTGGTCTTGGAGAACTTCCTCTATAAAGTTTTATATAACTTGAAAACTCTTTCTCCACCCACTTCTCATCCTTGACAAACTCCGTGAAACGCCATTTAGGCACATTGTCTGAATTATGATTATTAGGATTTATTGATTTTAGGATTTCTGAATCGGGTGCAATCCTATCATCCTTTAATCTTTTTAATCCTAATTCAGACATTTGCGGGAAAAGGTTTTGCATCAAGCCTTTTTTATG
>JAVHPO010000037.1:0-6394 GCA_036170635.1 Prolixibacteraceae bacterium
GGAGAGACGGGGAGACTGGGAGACGGGGAGACGGAGAGACCGGGAGACGGGGAGACTGGGAGACTGGGAGACGGAGAGATGGAGAGACGGAAAATGGGCAGGTTACACATTCATTAGGTAGTGAACAGGAGTACCAGTCGGCCAACTTTATGCAGCTCAAGAACAGGTACCTGCTTACTCCGGTCAAATCGGGATTGATGGTGATCGATCAGCGCGAGGCCCATGCCAGGATCCTGTACGAAAATTTCATGCAGAATTTTAATTCGCATCTCGCTGCCAGTCAGCGGCAACTATTTCCGCCGGTATTGGAACTGAATGCGGCTGATGCCGAAATTTTGAATGCACTTCGGGAAGAACTCCATCAGCTTGGATTTGATATCCGACCCGGGGAAGATCATCATTTCTATATCGATGGCACTCCCGGTGTACTGAGCCACATGGATGCCAAAGAGCTGGTAGAGACGGTCATTGCCTCCTTCCAGGACCGTCCGGTCGATCTGATGGAGGAGATCAAGGCACAGCTTGCGTTGGTGCTGGCACAATCCTCGGCTGTCAATTATGGCGTTCCCCTTAAACAGGAGGAGATGGTCTCACTTTTCAACCAGCTTTTCTCCTGTCAGTCGCCCGGATTCTCCCCTGCGGGAAGGAAGATCATCTCCATCATTGCCCTGACAGATATTGAAAATCTGCTGAAGAGTTAGCGTATCTCGTCCGATTCCTTATTTTTGCATAAAATGATTTGAAAATTTTACCATGCAATACCGTCCTACTTCACCATATTCCATCCCACCGGTCGTCAAGAACCTGATAATGATCAACATTCTCATGTTGGTAGCGACCTGGGCTTTGAAATCAACCGGAATCGATCTCACGGAGAAACTCGGTCTTTACTTTCCTGGGTCACCCCATTTCAGGCCCTACCAGCTGGTAACGCACATCTTCATGCATGCCAACATTGGACACCTGTTTTTCAACATGTTCGCGCTCTACATGTTTGGGAAAGTGCTTGAGATGGTATGGGGCCCCAAACGTTTCCTGATCTATTTTCTGGTAACTGGCTTGGGTGCGGCCACCCTTCACCTGTTCGTGAATTATCTCGAATTATCTCATGTTGCCAAAACTGTGGATGCCTTTGCCAACACACCTTCGCCCGAACTGCTCGCCTCCTTTGTCAAGGCGAACCTTGGTGGCCAGGCGGCTCCGTGGGTTCACGATTTTATCAACAAATGGTCCGAAACACCGGGTAATCCGGCATATGCACAACAGGGGATCGATATGGTGCAGCAAATTTTCAATGAGAAGATCAACATCCCGACTGTCGGGGCTTCGGGCGCCGTATTCGGAATTCTGCTGGCCTTCGGCGTGCTTTTCCCCAATACCGAACTGATGCTTCTTTTTCCTCCGGTTCCGATCAAGGCTAAATATTTTGTGCTGGGATACGGACTCGTTGAACTCTATCTGGGTTTTACCCAAGCCAACAGCGATGTTGCCCACTTCGCCCATCTTGGCGGAATGCTCTTCGGATACCTGCTGTTGCGTTATTGGAATTACAGTTCGAAGAACTTCTATTGACCAGTCATGGCGCTTACCGACGAAATAAAGCTCTCTTACCAGCATGGCTCCTATCTCACAAAGTTGATCTACATCAACATTGCAGTCTGGGTAGTTGTCCGGCTAGCTGCTGTATTTCTTGTTCTCGGGGGAAACGAAGACCTCAGCTACATTGATTGGCTGGCCCTTCCCTCTTCATTCGGGCAATTTCTGAGCCGACCCTGGACCCTCATCACCTACATGTTTCTGCATTACGAGTTGTTGCATATTCTGATGAATCTTCTTTGGCTTTACTCCTTCGGCCGCATTTTCCTGGAGTACCACCAACCCCGAAAGCTTCTCTGCCTTTACATTTTCGGAGGCATATCCGGAGGACTCTTTTTCATGGCTGCGTACAATTTCTTCCCATATTTCCGGCATGCCATCGAATTCTCCAGACTTTTGGGCGCCTCCGCTGCTGTCATCACCATCGTGATCGCCACGGCCGTCTATGTTCCCAACCATGTGCTACATCTGATATTAATAGGACCTGTCAAAATAAAATGGATTGCCCTTGTTTCGGTCGTATTTTATGTTGTGAACCTTACCGGAGACAATGCAGGCGGAAATTTCGCCCATCTTGGAGGTGCCTGCTGGGGATTTTTGTACATGTCGCTTTTGAAATCAGGAATCGACCTCTCTACCCGGTCAGAACGATTTTTTGATAAACTTTTCAGTTGGTCGAAACCCAAAAAGAAACTGACGGTCGAATACAATTCAGGATCCTACCGGGAATACGGATACAACAAAAGTAAAAAACAGCAACAGGAGGAGGTCAACCGGATACTTGATAAGATAAGTACTTCCGGTTACGATGCCTTATCTGTCGAAGAAAAGGAGATGCTATTCAGAATGAGCGGCAAAAAATGAAGAAAAGCAAGGCCAAAAATCTGTTTTCGAAATTCGGATTCGTCACGAATATGATTTTTGGCGGATTGCTCTTATTGGTCTATGTATCAGTTCTAGTCCCTCCGGATGCATTTTGGCCGGCCGCATTTTTAGGGTTCCTCTTCCCCTATTTACTTTTAATCAATCTTCTCTTCGCTGGTTTCTACGCACTACTAAAGTCAAGGAAACTACTTCTTTCTCTTTTTATTATCCTGATTGGTTACCAACATTTGTTCAATTTCATTCAGCCCATTCCCACTTTCGGATCGGGAGCCGGTGGATTGAAAATTTTAAGCTACAATGTCCACTATTTTGCAAAGGATCTTGGCAGACAGCAGAGTGATCATCCCAAACTGGTCGAATACCTTCGAAGTGTCGATGCCGATATTATTTGTCTGCAGGAGACGCGCCTGTTGAAAACAGGAAAACTATCTCCCGATGGAATCAGGGATGCGCTTCCCGGAATAAAATACCATCATCTGGCTCATTCAAACAACAATGCAGGGCCGATGACACTATCCAAATTCCCAATTGTCAGACTCGGTGAAATCCGTTTCGAGCGTAGTGCCAACATGGTGCTTTTTTCGGATATTGTTGTTCGACCTGGGGATACGATCAGGGTTTACAATTGTCATTTTCAATCCTACAAAATCACGCCTGAAGATTACTCCCTAACCGATCCCGATAAAAGCGGAACCAATGAACAGCAGTTGAAAGAGGCCCGATTAATCAGCAAAAAAATGATCCTGGCCTTCACATTTCGGGCTCGGCAAGCACGAACTGTTGCGGCTCATATTGGGAAGTGCCCATATCCGGTGATCGTTTCCGGCGATTTTAATGACACACCGCTTTCCTACACCTATCATATACTGGACAAACAATTGAAAGACGCGTTTCAGGAGGCCGGCTTTGGAATATCTAATACTTATACTGCATTTCTACCCCTGTTCAGAATTGACTATATCCTTCACAGTCAAAGATTTAATGCAGTTCATTACCAATCTGATTCTGTCGAATTGTCAGATCACTTCCCGGTTATGGCTGTGCTGGAGTACCTCAGATAATTTCGATCGGGATACCTGTTGTTATATTGATAAGATATTTAATCTGAAATTCGCCAATTAAAAGATCTATAAACATATCGAAAGGGCATTCATTACCGTTCTATCACGACAATAGACCATACACGAAAAAGATCAGTCTTTTTAATCATTCCCCCATATTTTCTTACAATTATAAGGTATATTTGACTTTATGAAAAAATACCGGGCCATCATCATCGATGATGAAAGACATGTTCGCGAAGTGCTGGAATTGCTACTATCTCAGTTTTGCAAAGAGGTGGAAGTTATTGCTTTGGCCTCTTCAGCTGCAGAGGCACGTGAACTGCTGAAAATACATGCCATCGATTTCATCTTTTTAGATATCTCCATGCCAAAGGAGGATGGGTTTACTTTCCTTACTACCATTCCAAAAGAAAATTACTGCATTATTTTTGTTACGGCATTCCAAGATTATGCATTGCGCGCACTCAAAGCCAGCGCCATCGACTACCTGCTAAAACCTATCACGCCCAGCGATCTGGTAGATGCTGTTTCCAAAGCTGTTCACCATTTTGAAATGCTGCAAAACCGTGAACAGGAAAAGAAAACCTATCAGGACTCACTGAGAATCCTGAGTGAAAATATCAGCCATGAGTCCAAAAATCTTACCAGGATAACTGTCTCTGAGCAATTTGGATTTCAGGTCGTCAGTACTTCAGACATCATCTATCTCGAAGCAGACAGCAATTATACAATTATACACCTATCCGGTTTAAAAAAAATTGTAGCGACCAGAACTATGGGTGACTTTGAGAAGATTCTTGACCAACCCGACTTCTTCCGCATTCATAAATCCATCATTATCAACCTAAATTATCTTAAAGCTTATTCCAGTTACCAAGGTAATTTTGTCACCTTAAATGAAGGTTCAACGTTAAGCATTTCCCGCAGAAGGCTAAATGATTTCAGGGATGCGATCAAACATTTAACCAAATCACTGGACTAACTTGAAAGGGAAAATACTGTCATTCCTGTTTTTTCTTCCTTTTGCCTTTACAAACACATTGGCTCAAAGTCCTCTTGTGCAACACTTTACCACCTCAGAAGGGCTCCCTTCAAATGGGGTTTACAAGATTATTCAGGATAGTAAAAAATTTATCTGGTTTGCAACCGATGCCGGCGTAGCAAGGTATGACGGATCTAAATTTACCTATTACCGGAAACAAGACGGGCTGAGCAGCAATGATGTTATTGATATCCAGGAAGACTCTTTCGGCAGAATTTGGTTTTTCCACTTCAATGCGTCTCTCAATTTCTATTCCGACAATTTTATACACAACGGAATAAACACCCCACTTCTGGATTCCTTGAAAGGCTCGGATTACTTTCGTCAACTTTATGAAGATGAGAATCATACCTTATACTTCTATGGTAATTTACAACGGTTAATTCATACGCTGGATCCCCAAAATCATATTACCAGGTACAAATTGCCGACAACACCTTTTAAAAACAATATTAAACCACATACAATAGAGGCTATGTCCATTCTTTATATGAAAAAGAATGCAAATGGAGAATTTATTTTTTGGACACCGGCCGGATGTTACACAACAAAACAATTATCAAAAAAACCAGTTGAATTAGACAATTCATTCAGATTCAAAGAGGTCATTATTTCCTCGCCTAAAAGCAAATACATCCTGGTCAGGGAAGAAAATATGTCAAAATTTGAGGTAAAGAAATTTAATGACGAAATTACTTTTGATAAAATTGCACCTATTGACAGTACCGGGTCTGAATTTATTTCAGCCATTCTTGAAGACGAGAATGGCATCTTATGGATTTCTACTTACGATAAAGGGGTTTATTGCTTCAAAGAGGGTAAAGTTGTCTATCATTTCGAGATCAATGATGCGAAATCGATCATTCAGGATCATGAAAAAAATATATGGATCAGTTCATTGAAGGAGGGTGTTTACAAAATCAGCCCTTTTTTCGACCATCATGAGCACTTGCAGCGCAACGTTTTCGGGAATTCCGGAATTTTCGCGCTTAGTCAACACAATAGCACCTCAATTTGGTGTACGAATGGAAAATCGGTTTACCTTTTGAAAGACAACACTTTGTCTAAATTGGATTTTCAGAAAACCGAAAAATCATTCAACCAGTTATTACAAGTGAACGATCACACTTTATTGATTGGGGAGACCAGGAAAAGACCATTTGCCCTGGAAGGTATCCATTTCAACCAGGCGGGCAATAATATCATCGCTGAGAAAGTAAGTCAGTCTCCGATTGTTTTACAGAATTTTACCTATAACATAAAAAATGATTCAATCAATTTACACAATCTAAGTTTTGTCTTTCAAATTTCCACGGTTCAGTTTTTTAAAAAAATGAGGTATTTAAGAATTGGAGAGCGAATTAACAATATCTATTTCAATACCAATAATGAATTAATTGTCAATGCAAAAAAAAATTACATCTTTCAATTCTCATCAAAAAAAGAGTATCCGGAGCTATCTTACTTCAACAACAAAGTGATCTCGGATCACCTGAATTTAAACAATAAGACGGAATTATTTAACATAGAAGGAGACAGTCTATTTATCTATTCAAACAAACAATTGCATAATCTTTCCGCAGTATTTGACCAGCCAATAAACATGCAAATCAAACATCTTGCCTATCAAGATTCTACCTTATTTATTGCTACTTCCAGAAATATTTATGTATGTAAAAATCCTCTAAATATCCTTAAAAAGGAGCCAGTTCTCCTGAACCTGATCGATATCAATTTCAATTCCATACATGGAATTTTATTCAACAACGATAAATTATACATTGCAAGTGATGACGGTTTGACTTCT
>JAVHPO010000038.1:0-6387 GCA_036170635.1 Prolixibacteraceae bacterium
TACAAGCCGCCCGTTCGGGCAAACAAAACATAGTGGAAGGGAGCATGGCTTCCGGCACTTCGAAAGAAATGGAAATCAAATTGACCAATGTTGCCCGGGCTTCGCTGGAAGAACTTTTAGTTGATTATAAAGATTTTCTTAGAACCCGCAAATTAAAAATATGGGACAAGAAACACGACTATTATCCGCATCTTACAAAACTTCTTACAACCCCCGATGCAACTTATGAAACCTACCGAAAAGGGATAGAAAACCCTGATCCGGAAGTATCGGCCAATGTAATGATCGGCTTGATCAATTCGACCTCTTTTTTGCTCGCCAAACAGATAAAGACTTTGGAAAAAGATTTTCTGCAGGAAGGTGGGCTTAAGGAAAGGATGTCGCAAGCCAGGATTGAGATAAGGCGGAAACAAAAATAGCCTTGCCGGCGCGCTCGCGCGGGAGCGGGGGTTTACTATGATAAACTTTTTTTACTGAAACTTTATTCCGTACCTTATTAAACTTTTTACTTTAAAATAGTCTAATCCAGACCATACAAATAACGATGCAACAATTAAGTATTACATTGCTAATCAGCTTCGTTTTTGTCTATTTTATTGCCTGTAAAAAAGACAATACTCAAAATGGTCCTATCAATAGCAACGAAATCAACTCGGCAGCCTCACTAACCGATTTCGGTACAGCAACGTATCGTGGCTTTCAGGGCGGCCTTTACCCAAATGGATCAAATCAAAGACCTGCATCACACAACACAGCAGGAGTTTCAATTGCACAAACGACTAAACCGCTCAATGCTTCGGGTACAGTAGATGAAACAAACGGCAAGCTAGTGTGGATGTCTATTGGCATGTCCAATACTACGCAGGAAACCCAGGAATTTCTTTCCTCCATGCAAAAATATCCTGACAGAAATCCAAAACTGGTTTTGATTGATGGCGCCGAAGGCGGGCAAGACATCAACGCAATCTATAGTTCAACAGCTTCTTATTGGAATACTGTATCAAGCCGTATTGCAGCAGCAAGTTCTACAGCTGCGCAGGTACAGGTGATTTGGTTCAAAGAAGCTGAAGCGCAGCCAACCGATACTTCATTTGCAACCTATCCTGATGCGTTAAAAATCAAATACAAATCAGTGATGCAGCTATTAAAAGCAAAGTTTCCGAATTTAAAACTTGTTTATTTGAGTAGCCGGATCTATGCAGGCTATGCAACCAGTAAACTAAACCCGGAACCATTTGCATGGTACACTGGCTGGACTGTAAAACGTTTAATTGAAGCCCAGATTAATGGAGATGCATCATTAAACTATTCCGGCATTCATCCACAGTCTGCATGGCTTTCCTGGGGACCTTATTTGTGGGCTAATGGAACTACGCCAAGAAGTGATGGACTGACTTGGGTCATTGCTGATTATCAATCCGACGGGACACACCCAAGCACAACAGGCAGACAAAAAGTTGCTCAAATGCTTTTACAGTTTTTCTCAACGGACGAAACGACAAAACCCTGGTTCTTGAAACCATAATATCTTCAGATAATTAAGTCAAAAGGATGACAACCCTAAAAATTATTAGGACAGGGTCAAACGCAGGATCAAGTTATTACTACAACCTCATGATCAATAATTGAGTTGATTGTAAAAGTTATCCATCCCTTTTCCACCGCCCCCGAAATCTTTTGTCCGGACACCAGCAATTGCAAATTCATTCCAGGCACACCCTCTGGTAATTGAACCCGAATTTTGGCAGGACCGATTGGAATGTACTCGTCCACAGGTTGGCGCCATGTTCCAGCACTGGTCAGGTTGGTCAGATGTAAAATCAGCCGACCAGATTGTCGGTACAAGTTGCAATCAATCAAACCAGCACACGCTACCGAGAGCGGGATCTCATCTTTTGCTGCCCAGCGAACAAGGTTAGCCAGCAAATTGCCATGATCCGGAAGGTTGTACCGGCCAAATTGCCTGTCGATATCGGCTGGCATAAAAACGACACGTCCACCACCTGAAATGGTGTTAAGGATCAATCCAGGGATATCCGTCTTTGGTTCCCGCATCCAAGCCGTCTCGGGCGGATAGATAGGAAACTGAGGAATGAAAGTCATCAGCACCTCTGTCCTTGAATCGGTTTTGACCGGCTCCAGTAAACCCCCAAATTCGAGAATATCCGTCTCTTCAAATCCTTTTAAGACATTGTGGCGCACTCCGCTAATTGATGGTTCCAAACCTGTTTGCGGACCATCAACATTCTTGCGCAATTCCGGTGCCAGACGAAGGTAGGTGTGATAGGTTTCAACAGCCCATTTTCTTAACGTTTTTCCTGAGGTGGTTTGTAGTTTATCGACGTGTGTGCCGAAAAGTCCTCCCAGTGCATAATCTGCCCGGCGATCTCCATTTTCATTGTATAAGCTGCTTTCGCCGGTAGCTAAAAGGCCTCCGCCACCTTCGACAAATCGCTTTACAGAAGCCACCTGATTATCCGTCATGAGACCCAAATTGGGAAGTACCAACAGGGAAAGGTTTTTCGCATCGCGGTCGATGTGATCGGCATGTATCGGAAGATATGGTATTCTTGCACGGATAAGCGCCTGGATGATACCGCGCCATGGAAGTTCAACCATTAGGTCGGCTTCGTCGCGACCATAGAAATCCATATTTTGTTGCGACCATACGACGCCTACGGTTGCAACAGGTTTGCGGTTAATCAGAAATTCTTCGTTCGCTTTGTGCCATTGAAAGATCGGCTTTGCTGTATGATAAATACGGCGATCTTCATGTGAGGCGCCAACGTAATGCCACCAGGGCTGAATACCTCCGGCCATTCCTTCGATCATCCACATACGGGCTTCGGCAACGGGTTTACTGGCCAGCCGGAATGTCGGCCTCCCCGCCTGATACATTGCCATACTCTCTGGGATAAGCTTCTCCCATCCCAACAGACCATGAATAAGTTTGCCGGTATCCGCATTTTGCTGAAATCCATCCGCATCGCTACGAGCCTGTGAGTCAAGCATAATTATGTCAGCACGGCGACAAATCTCTTTGTAGTCGCGAAAACTCCTTGACTGTCCGCTGATGGAACCACTGTTCATCCCTGACCAAATACAGTCGGGCCCGCCAGCCAATTTAGTGGTTCGGTTGTTCATATCCCATATTTCCAAACGCCGATCGTAATTCCAACGGATCCATTGCCGGTAAACCTGATCATCCCAGTTCTTGCTGCGGGGGATTTCATTTCCTGTTTTCTCCTTAAAACTCTTCCTGCAATTCTCACAGTAACAGATAGATTCTCGACCCAGACCACTCCAGCTATTGTCGGTAAACCCTTCGGGATGGTACAAGTTTGAAACTTCGGTCAGGATTGACGGGATATGTTCATTGTAATAAGGACTATTGACACAGGTGATATAAAGCTCACCTGCCTTGTAAGGTTTACCGTTAATATCGATGGCAAACCAATCAGGGTGTGCTTTGTAAAATTCTTCATGGGCACGGTTCGAATCCATCCGGGCAAAGACAGCCAACCCTTCTTCATGGGCGGCACGGCATAAATCGCCAAAAAGGTCACGGCCTTCGAGAAATTGAGCCTGTCGATGAAGTGGCACTTTACCGGGGTAATATGCCACAATACCTCCCGCGTTTATGATAACACCTAGTGTCTGTGTATCCTTCCAGTGCT
This sequence comes from Prolixibacteraceae bacterium, assembly GCA_036170635.1. Classification (GTDB taxonomy): domain Bacteria; phylum Bacteroidota; class Bacteroidia; order Bacteroidales; family Prolixibacteraceae; genus CAINVV01. Next base: position 3,678 of record JAVHPO010000038.1, read on the forward strand.
TACGCCACCAGCCAATATCATAATGGACAGGGTCCTTCTCGGTAATATTGGTCTGACCCCAACGGGTAACCCGACGAAACCATGGGATTTCACCCGGATTGCGAAGATTAGCGAAAGCGGATTGTTCTTCTACCACGAAAGCTCCAGCCATTAATGAGGTGGTCTTCAAAAAATTTCTCCTCTCCATGATCTTAATTAGGCTTTAAATCTGGGTAATTTCTAATACATAGCTAGATAATGCCTCAGAACCAGAAACATTTAACCCGACTTTCATCAGGTAATCCCCGCTGAAAGTTTTTCCCTGAAACTGAAACCTTGATTTGGTATCCGGAAACAGGTTGATCTCCTCAACCTTGTAGTTTTTGGATTCGTCAAGTCCGCGCAATTTTACCAGATTGAAAGTTTCCCGGAATCGGGTATTCAGGTTGTAGCTGAACAAGACAGCCCTGGACTTGGCCTCATCGGAAAATAGCACCACTGCCCTGTTGCCTTCATAGGGTGAAGCCAAACGGTACATGTTGCCGTACCAAACCAAGTCGCTGATTTTTTTATAGTTAACTACAGCATCCTGACTAAATTTCAACTCCTTTTCATTGAGATGTGCCAATTGAATGTCATAACCCATTTTCCCCATCATGGCCACATCCGTGCGAAATTTGATTGATTGCTTCCCCCATGAGGTGACGTGGTTACAGGTTGCAATGGCAGGCATGTAGTAGGAATAACCCCATTGGATAAAAACCCTTTCGAAAGGATCGGTGTTGTCGCTGGCCCAGAATTCAGTGAAATATTTTAATCCATGGTAATCAATCCTGCCGCCCCCACCAGAGCAAAGCATGATTGGCAGATGCGGATATTTTGCCCTGACACGATCCAATATATTGTACCAGGCCTGGACATAATCTATGTAAATGGCCGATTGGTTGTTCTTTAAATATGGAGAATAGGAACTTGACATCGGACGGTTACAGTCCCATTTGATGTAGGCAATTCCAGGATTCCGGGTCATCAAATTGTCCAGTACGCCAAAGACAAAATCCTGAACTTTGGGATTCGGCAAGTCAAGAACCAACTGGTTGCGGGAATAGTCTTCCGGGCGGTTGGGCAATCTGATGATCCAATCCGGATGTTTCTCGTACAATTCGCTCTTGGGATTTACCATTTCGGGTTCAATCCAGATACCGAATTTCACACCTTGTTTTTCAGCCTCTTTAACCAAAACACCAATTCCGTTGGGGAGCTTGGTTTTATTGGGTTCCCAATCGCCAAGGGAGGATCTGTCGTTGTTCCGGGGGTATTTGTTGGCAAACCAGCCATCGTCGAGCAAAAAGAGATCAACGCCCAATTTTTTGGTATCACTGATCATCCCTTTCAATTTCTCTTCATTAAAATCGAAGAAGGTGGTCTCCCAATTGTTGAGCAGCGTCATGCGGGGTTGATCGCCATCGAGCAACGAATATTTTCGCGACCACCGTTGCAGGTTCTGACTGGTCAGCTCCTTGCCCGATTTGCTGTAAGTAAATACGAAAGAGGGTGTGGTGAATGTCTTACCAGGAATAAGCTTGTATTCAGAGGCATAAGGGTTAATTCCAGAAATCACCCGCAACGAGTTGTTGTTGTCGAGTTCGAAACTAAACTTAAAATTACCGGTCCAGGCCAGGGTTCCGGCTACCACCTCACCACTGTTTTCATCTGCCGGTTTGTTCAGTGACAGCATGAAAAAGGGTGTCTGATGAAGGTCGGCACGAGTACCCAATTTGCTGTCGATGACCTTAATGCCGGATGTCAGCTCACTCTCTTCCATGCGCATCTCCTTGGCCCAATCCCCATGAAACTGGGTGAGCCAGTAGGATTTGGCATCCAAATGCAACATACTCGAAGCGAAGATGAAGAGCGTGATTGGCTCTTTCTCCTGGTGAACAATGTCGGTCCACTGCTCAATGACATCCTCCCTGAAATAGGCTTTGAAATGCATTTTTACCTCAAAGGGATACTGCATATCTTTCAGATAAATAATGGTTTCGGTCACATTATCATCCAGTTTGTTCACCTCGCTTTTTGAGTATTTCAGCTCAATCGATGGATTCCCGTCGTTGTGGGTAGTCCGGATAGCCGATTCGAAAAGATCGCTCGTCCCAAACGGAATGTACATTTCGTGTTGCGGGATTCTGCTTTTACTCAATTCACTGTTGTTTTTGAGCTTTTCGCCCAAATAAACCTGTAGAACTTTTTGATTTTTGTCGACCCTATAGACCAGTTCGGTCTTTTGCGTTTGAATGGCAATCATCTCTTCGGACTGCGCAAATAGCTGATAGCTAAACACAAAGAATAACAGCGCTGCTAAAAATGTTTTCATGGGAGTATAATTTGATTTAATATTGAACAACGGATAAGGTGGATTTGATTAGTAACATTTCATTATGGTAAAGGCTTGAGAATACACATGGCCTCCATGAGCATGCAACCGGATAACTGTGGTGTAAGGGCCACTGCTTCCCCCGATGCAGGTGCCTTGTGCCAATTGCCGCCATAAAGCATTGTTTCGGGATTGACCCCTTGTTTGGCCATTACGGTTGCACAGTTGGTTATATATAGATGAAACTTTTCCCGAATGGCCAAATCCAGATCGGGTTCGTTGATCAATTTGACAAAATAGCGGAAGAATATTCCATTGAACAGGCCACCGTCGCCGGTGGTGGCATTGCCCAAC
>JAVHPO010000039.1:0-25380 GCA_036170635.1 Prolixibacteraceae bacterium
TGTAGAGGTTAACAATGTTGGCTTGCGGGATGTAGTGAGAAAAGCACGTGCCCAATCCAATGGGGTAATCGGCGTTAATGTCATGGTTGTCTTATCCAATTATGAAGAACTGATAAAAATTTGTGTCGAAGAATCTGTGGATATGATTATCTGCGGGTCCGGTCTGCCATTGGATCTTCCAAAATTAACGGAAGGATCAAATATCAAGTTAATACCCATCGTCTCCTCAGCCAGGGCCTTCAACATCATTTACAAAAAGTGGAAACAGAATTATAACAAAGTACCTGACGCGGTGATCCTTGAAGGACCGATGGCCGGTGGACACCTTGGTTTTTCGTATACCGACATTCTCAACAACACGGCAAAACCGCTTGAAGTACTGGTGGGCGAACTGGTCGAATTTATTGGAACACTGGAGGAAAAAATCCCCGTCATTGCAGCCGGCGGAATTTGGGATGGGGCCGACATCGCAAAATTTTTAAAGATTGGGGCAGCAGGGGTGCAAATGGCCACCAGATTTGTTTGTACAGATGAATGCGATGTCCACGATGACTTCAAACAAGCCTACATCTCAGCTACAAAAAAGGATATTGCCATCATCAAAAGTCCGGTAGGATTGCCGGGCAGGGTAATTAGGAATGAATTTACAAAGAGGGTCTCCATGGGTGAAACCATTCCATTCAGATGCCCTCATCATTGTCTAAGGTCATGTGATCCCCGAACGGCGCCCTATTGCATCGCCAGGGTACTCGGTGAAGCTTCGAGAGGGGAAATGGATACTGCTTTTGCCTTTGCCGGAGCCAACGCCTACCGATGCACGGAAATCATACCGGTTAAAAAGCTGGTGAATCAGCTGAAAGAGGAGTTGATTCAAAATCTATAGCTTTTGGGAGTGGATTCAAAGTTGCTTCCTGCAAACTACAATGCATTAGTCATGCAGCGCCTCAATTCAATTTTCCGGTGACTATCTCAAGAACGGCCAGTCGCGCTTTTTCCAATTGCCCGAAGACCGATTTGTGAATGGTCTTTAACTTTATCATCCGGATCAAATTCCGATCAAATTCCAGCAGATTGAATGCAAGTTTACCGGCAAAAGGCATAGCGATAAACGAGATAACAGATGCTAAAAACGATCCCAACAATACGCCGATTAACAGGCTTTCAAGCAGGAAAAAAATTGGGAAAAGCAACAATCCCGAGACAAAAATAAAGGTACTCTTGAATGCAGTATCTTTGACCTTCCTGGTAAGGACAACCCTTGGCAAGGCATATGGAATGACGCAAGTCAGAAAACCGGCAACCAATAATGGGAAAGATAGCAGCGCTCCGCACAGGTGGACCAAAAGTTTGAAAAAACCTGTTCGACCAGCTTTAACCAACTGATGGTCTGAATAGCCCAATTTTTTTAATCTACCAATATAAGTGGCAGTTCTCTTCCTTAACAAATCAAAACCATCGGATTGTTCAATCTCATACTTCTCAGTTTTTTTAACAAGGTCCTGTCCTGATTGGAATTGCTGTAGCCAAGGATTGTTGCTAAAAAAATGATAATTTGAATACTCCTCCCCTGCCACCATCCTTATATCTTCATAATCCCGGTAATATTGGGTACTGCTAATTTGCATGGTAAGAGGCAGCAGGATGGCGTGAATCTCATCCCGAAGGGAGATCAAAGCATTTTGGGAATTCTCAGCATACCGCTCTTTGTAACCGCTAATGCCAATAGATTCGCCATATTGCACCATCAGGGTACGGTTAAAATTCCAATAATGGTCATAATATATTCCTACCGGGACAATCCTCAATCCAAGCTGAAAATTGTTCTTTGCCTCCGCTTCCAGGGCGATACGCGGTATGGCCTTTTTGTGGGGGAGCATCTGTCTTTTCCCGGAATGGGCTGCCTCTGGGAAAAGTGCGGTTGATCCTCCGTTTTCCAATACCTGTGTAACCTGATTGAAAACCTCTTCATTGTTGTTCAGATTCTCCTTTCCATCCCTGATACGGTAAATCGGAAGCATCTTCATGAATTTGAGAATAGGTTTGGTGAACTTGCTTTTAAAAATGTCGGCACGCGCAAGCCACAACGTCTGTAAAGGATTAGTGCAAACCAAGGCTAGCGGGTCCATCAGGGCATTTTGATGGTTGGCGGCAAATATGATGGGCTGATCTTTCGGAATCAGTTCACGGCCTATTACAACAACCCGCTTGTGCGTTAACCAAAAAGCAAAACGTACATAGATTCTCAGTGCATCATATCCCAATGATCTTTTCTCCATATCAGGCTATTACAGGTCGTCTGGACCAGTACCGGGCTAAAGTTAAACCACTGATGATGTGCCAAATACCCCACCAGGCAGCAATGACAGCCATTCCACCCAGCTCCATTTCGGGTGGGAATATCTTGGGGTTGAACAACAGCGCCAACGCCAGACCCGAATTGTGAATTCCCGTTTCAATTGCGATGGTCCGTTTATCCTTCTGCGAACATTTAAAAAGTGAGCTAAAGAAATATCCAGTTGTCATAGCAATTCCATTTTGTAAAAGCACAAAGAAAAATACAAGATGAATGTATGCCGTAAACTGGGAGAAATTAGCAGCCAGCATGGAAATAACCATCAAAACGAAAAAAACCAGGGAGCCCTTGTTAATCGGCTTCTTGATTTTTTCGGTGAATACCGGAAATTTCCTGGCAATGAAAAGTCCGGTTATGACAGGAATTCCCAACAGGATAAATACGGTTTGAAACATCTGATAATTGTCTATTTCCAATGGACGGACAAGACCTGCAGCACTGTGTGCATTATAAAAATGAATGTACATGTTCCCCCAAAAAGCGAAATTAAAAGGGGTGAAAAAGATAGCCGCCAAGGTTGAAATGGCCGTGAGACTCACCGCCAATGCGACATTTCCCTTGGCCATGGAACTGATAAAATTCGAAATATTTCCACCCGGACAAGCAGCCACCATGATCATACCCAGGGCAATTGTTGGGGTTGGGTTGAGCAAAATAACCAATAAAAAGGTAAATGCAGGAAGCAGGAAGGTCTGACTGGTAAATCCGACGATGGCAGATTTTGGCCTTTTAATCAGGTTTGTAAAGTGATCCACCTTGATATCCAGAGCAACCCCAAACATCACAAATGCCAGGGCAATATTTAGAAAAATAAGACTAGCCGGAGAGAAATTGAGTCGGACGTGGTCGAGTACTACCAGAGAGTTGTTCATTAAATTATGTGAAAATGTGGGAATGTGGAAATAAAAGTAATTGAATTGAAATAATGTCCTATTTTTTTGAATTTGACCCCTCTAAATCTCCCCTAGGGGAGACTTCAGATTTGAGTTCTGATCAATATTAGCGCACCACTCCCCTCCCTTGGAGGGGTTGGGGGAGGTCAAAATGACAAGGAATAAAGTGTGACATTATATTGTTCTCTTAACTTATGTTCCGACATTTTTAATTTATAATTTTTAATCAAATTTTCAAATCCCAGCCCTGGCGATAATTTGGACGCAACAATTCAGCAACAAACTTTTTGGCATTCAGTTCAATATTCTTTGGTTCCGCTCCTGGTATTCCATTGGGGACCATTATTTTATCCTCATCTGACAGATTTGTAAAAGTCATGTTTGCTCCATCCCATTTCAATTTTTTCTTTAACCCTTGTAAACGAACAGCAAGGTTGCCCATTACTACCATCTCGTTTAGCGGGCAGGCATATTCGAAGTTTGACAATGGTAAGATTCTGTTTTCAGCTGATTCTTTGCAGGACCTTACCCAATCCATCTCGTGACTGCCTTCTACCCTGCGAAGTGTCTTAGGTGGCATGGTCAGTTTGGCAAATTTATCTTCAGGCAGCAGTTTGTAGTTGCTTCCATAATTTCCACAGACCAGTTTTCCCTTTGTCCCGTGGAAGAGAACACCGTTTTTGCCCTGTCCCATCTCCATCCCATCAGGTAAACTATCAGGGCGGGAAGGTGACAGACCACCATCATACCATGTAAGATTTACTGAAGGCATTTTCAATTTACCTATGCTCTGCCTTTCAGGAAAGCTGTATCTGATCAAAGAAGAATTGGGGGCACTTTCGTTGTTAAAAGATGATGAGGATGCTTCCAATGCATTTGGATATCCAAGTTTCAGCGCTGAAAATACCACATCGAGTACGTGGCAAGCCATATCACCGAGTGCTCCGGTACCAAAATCCCACCAACCACGCCAGTTCCACGGGTGATAAGCAGAATGGTAGGGACGCATGGCTGCAGGTCCGATAAACAGGTCCCAGTTGATGTGTTCAGGCAACCACATTCCCTGGGCCGGACGGCTCAGTCCCTGAGGCCAAATGGGCCGGTCGGTCCAGGCATCAACCTGATTTACCTCACCAATGGCACCACTCCAGATCAGTTCGCAAACGTCGGCAACGGAATGACTGCTATGGCCTTCATTGCCCATTTGCGTTACCACTTTGTATTTGCGGGAAGCCTCGAGTAATACCCTTGACTCAAATACAGAATGTGTCAGTGGTTTTTGTACATAAACATGTTTGCCCAGCTGCATAGCAGCCAAAGCGGTCACAGCATGGGTATGATCGGGAGTTGCAATCACCACTGCATCAATATCCTTGTTCATCTCCTCCAGCATGATCCGGAAGTCCTTGTACCGCCTGGCAGCCGGATACTGTCCAAAGGTCTTGGCAGCATAATTCCAGTCAATGTCGCACAAGGCAACAATGTTTTCAGAATTCATGTTCCGAAGATTTACCTGACCTTTTCCGCCAATGCCAATTCCTGCAATACGAAGTTTGTCACTGGGTGATTGATAGCCCATACCACTTACAACCTGGCTTGGAAGAATGGTTAAACTGGCAGCCGTTGCGGTAGCTGTACCGATAAATCCTCTTCTGGTCAAACTTTTAGATTTTCGCATGATTAATTGCAGTTTAGTTAATGGTTAAAGTTCGAATGATCGCATAAATTTGGTCAATCAGGATCAGTTACAAAAATTCCTGCTCAATTCTATTTGACCAATATAAGACAAAATATTCTCAAATTAAAATATAATAACTATTTCGGCCATGAAGAATCGACCATGTTGATCTGCATTGTTACATGATTACTATGGAATTACCTCGGCAACTACGAAAGTACTGCCTCCGATGAAAATGAGATCATCCTTATCGGCATACATCTTTGCTTCGGCCAGCGCTGTTGGAACATCCTCATATGCAGCTCCGTTCAACCCAAAGTAAGTAGCCATCTGCATTAACTGGTGTTCTGCCATGGCTCTGGGTATGGAGGCTTTTGTGAAGTAGTAAACGGCCTCAACCGGTAACAATGCCAGTACGCCGGCAATATCCTTGTCGTTGACCATTCCTATGATGAAATGTAGTTTTTTAGAGGGTATCTGCCTCAACTGGGCAACCACCTCCCTCATTCCACCCTCGTTGTGAGCTGTGTCACAAATGATGCGTGGGTTGGCGCCAATGGTCTGCCACCTACCGGACAATCCGGTTAATCCTGTAACATTTTCAAGTCCATCGCGGATATTGGTTTTGGAAATTTTCCATCCTATCTTCTGCAGCTCTTGCACGGTACAAAGCAGAGTGCTTACATTTTTTGCCTGGTATTTACCAAGAAGGTCAAGCCGGAGATTTTCGAACAGGATTCCATCACTGTTTTTGACGTTAAAAATCTGACGCTGGTCGATCGAAATCATGGAATAGTCGGCTTTTAGCATCTGGTCGGCAAACAAGATTTTTGATTGGTTTTCAGCGGCTTTCCCTTCGAAGATGATGGAGGTCTGCGGATGTGTTTCACCTATAATAACCGGAATAGATGGCTTTATGATTCCCGCTTTTTCGAGGGCAATCTTTCCAAGTGAATCGCCGAGCAAAGCCATATGGTCCATACTAATATTGGTAATTACCGAGAGTTCAGGTGTGATGATATTGGTTGAATCAAGTCTTCCGCCCAGGCCAACCTCTATCACGGCAACATCGACCTTTTGTGCAGAAAAATAGTCAAATGCCATCAGAACCGTAAGCTCAAAAAAGGAGGGTTCCAGGGTACTGGTTTTGTTCATTTCCAGAAAACGTTCAACAAAATCAACGACAAATTGCTCAGGCACCATCTCTCCGTTCAACCTTATTCGTTCGCGAAAGTCTTTCAGATGAGGTGAGGTGTATAAACCCGTTTTGTATCCTGCTTTCTGCAGAATGGCAGCCAGCATGTGTGAAACTGATCCCTTGCCATTGGTTCCGGCTACGTGAATGGTGCGAAAATTGCGGTGAGGATGATGGAACAACTTGTCAAGGGCGATTGTGTTATCCAGGCTTCCTTTGTAGGCAGCCGGTCCCTTTCGCTGGTAATAAGGAAGATGTTCGTACAAATATTCAAGGACCTCACTATAACCCATACTTTAAACTTTACTAACAATTTGTAAATACAAAGATGTAAAAATCCTTTCTGCAAAACTATCATCGCATAGTTTTAGTATTATCTTTAAGCGTTACCACGAAAGAGGGTTTCTTGGCTCTATTTTTTGCCTTTTCGAACAATTCGAAGTTTAGGGATCCAAAAGCTGAGTTACTGACGTTGTTTTAATTAACATGCTCAAAAATATGAAAAGACCAAAAACTTTTATTCTCGATACCAATGTCATTTTGCACGACAGTGAATGCATTTACAACTTTGAAGACAATGATGTAGTGATTCCCATCACCGTTCTCGAGGAGTTGGATAAATTTAAGAGAGGGGATGATCAGATTAATTTCCAGGCCCGGCAATTCGTTAGGATTTTGGATGAACTTGTGGGTAAAAGCCCCATTGACAAGGGAATACAGCTGGGACAGGGTAAAGGGAAACTCTATATTGAACTTGGCAAACCCTATTCTGATCAACTCAAAGCATCCTTCCGTGAAGACATTCCCGATCACCGGATTCTGGCCATTGCCGAATATTTGCGTGACAAGCAGACTACCCGAAAGGTAATCCTGGTAAGCAAAGATGTCAACCTGAGAATAAAAGCAAAATCGCTGCATGTTGAAGCCGAGGATTACAAGAATGACAAAGTCGAAGATATTGAGGTTTTGTATCAGGGAATTCGGGAAATAAAGGATTATGACGACCAGTTAATTGCCAGACTTTACGAAACGAATTTTCTTTCAGTTGAAGAGTCGGGTATCGAAAAACACCCTTTCCCCAATGAGTTCTTTATATTGAAAAGCCCACATGCCAGTGTTCTGGCACATTACAATACTTTCCGCTCCCGTTTGGAACGGGTCGACAAGAAGATGGCCTTTGGCATTCGTCCGAGAAATGCTGAACAAACCTTTTCGTTACAAGCACTTCTGGATCCTGAAATTAAGCTGGTAAGCCTTACCGGCAAAGCTGGCACAGGCAAAACCCTGCTCGCACTGGCGGCAGCCATTGCGCAGCACAGCATTTATGACCAGATCATGCTGGCCCGTCCTATTGTTGCCTTGAGTAACCGCGACATTGGATTCCTGCCGGGAGATGCTGAAGAGAAGGTTTCACCCTATATGCAACCACTTTTTGACAACCTGGCTGTTATCAAACGGTGTTTCGACGCACATACCCACGAGCACCATGTGATCGAAGACCTTCAAAAAGATGAACGACTGGTGATCTGTCCGTTGGCCTTTATTCGCGGACGAAGTCTCTCCAACTGCTATTTTATCATCGACGAAGCCCAGAATCTCACACCGCATGAGGTAAAGACCATCATTACACGCGCCGGCGAGGGTACTAAAATGGTTTTTACGGGTGATATTCAGCAAATCGACTCTCCTTATCTGGACATGCAGTCCAACGGACTTGCCTACCTGACCGACCGGATGAAAGGGCAAGACATTTTTGCCCATATCAACCTTCTCAAGGGTGAAAGAAGTTATCTGGCCGAACTCGCAAGCGATTTGCTGTAAATCACTACTTTTGAATAAAAAAAATGGATTTGGAAAAGATCTGTCGGTCGGTTATTGATATTGCCAAAAATGCCGGCACCTTTATTGCAGGTGAAAGAGCCAACTTCGACCTGAAACTGGTTGAAGTAAAAGGGAAAGCTAACTTTGTCTCCTATGTCGACAAGAAAGCCGAAGAGATTATTGTCGATGGTCTCAGAAGAATTTTGCCAGAAGCCGGGTTTATCACTGAGGAAGGAACCGCCTTTGAATCAGGTGAGAAATATCGCTGGGTTATTGACCCACTTGATGGCACAACCAATTTCATTCATGGCGCTCCTCCTTATGCCGTAAGCATCGGACTCATGGAGAAGGATGAGGTCATTCTGGGTGTTGTTTACGAAATCTCAAAGGATGAATGTTTTTACGCCTGGAAAGGCAGCAAGGCCATGTTGAACGGAAGGGAGATCCACGTATCCGAAGCCTCTACGACACAAGAAGCCCTGATCGTAACAGGCTTTCCTTACGGTGAAGCAAAAAAAATTACGGAATTTATTGAAACCATCAAATACCTGATGTTTAATTCTCATGGAATCAGACGGCTTGGCTCTGCTGCCACCGACCTTTCGTACGTTGCTGCCGGAAGGTTTGAGGCATTTTGGGAGACGGGTTTAAGTCCGTGGGATGTTGCCGCAGGGATCATCATTTTACAGCAGGCTGGTGGAAAGGTATCAGATTTTAAAGGTGGCAACAATTTTATTTTTGGTGGCGAACTTGTGGCTTCCAACAAAAACTATTTCAAAGAATTCCAATCCATCATAGAAAAAAATTATTGTCTATAAGAATGGGGAAAAAGGCAAGACCTGGTTACTACCTGCTCAGAACATATACCTGGATTATTCAGCTCTTTCCGCTAAGGATCCATTACTTCTTTGCAGACCTGATTTTTCTTTTGGTCTTCTATGTTTTTCGCTACAGGAGAAAGGTTGTTTATACCAATCTTTCCAACTCATTTCCGGAAAAACCGAAAAAGGAAATTATTCGGATAGAGCGGAAATTTTACCGCTTTTTATGCGATAGTCTGATTGAAACCTTCTATTATGACAGAATTTCGGAAGAGGAGATCAAAAAAAGACATGTTCCTCTGAACTATGAAGTGGTGGAGAAATTTCTGGCAGACCGCCGACCGGTAATTCTGGTTTCTGCACATTACAACAATTGGGAATGGAACTGTAGTTTAGCTCTACATTCCAAATACCGTGGAAATGTTGTATACAAAAGACTGACCAACAAAAGTTTTGACCAATTTTACTACAACATGAGATCGCGGTTTGGAGTCAGGCTCATTGAAAGGTCGGATACCTACAGGCAGCTGATGGAGGATTTAAGGAACAATAATTCATCTGCCACAGCCTTCCTGATGGATCAGACTCCAAGAATAAATGAAATTCAATACTGGACTACTTTCCTTAACCAGGATACTGCGGTTTTAACGGGAACCGAAAAAATTTCCAGAAAACTGGATGCCGCTGTCGTCTTTTGCTATGTGAGAAAGCTAAAAAGAGGATATAACAGAATGGAATTTTCTGTGATTACTGAACATGCCAAAGATACAGCACCTTTTGAGATCACAGAAAAGGCCACACGCATGATTGAAGCGATGATCATTGAATCTCCCGAATATTGGCTCTGGTCTCACAAAAGGTGGAAACACAGGAGGGAAAAGCAAGGATAAAGGATAAAGTAAAAAGGATAAAGTGGGGGCGGACAAATGCCAAGGCTAATGATTTATAATGCAAATAGCGAATGAGTAGCAGCAAAAAAATATCCATTGTCATATTAAACTGGAATGGCAGCGGTTTCCTGAAAAGGTTTCTGCCGTCTGTCATTACCTGTTCGACTGGTAATGTGGAAATAGTGGTAGCTGACAATGGCTCGACGGATGAAAGTAAATCATTGGTAGAAAACGACTTTCCTACGGTAGTGTACCTTCAACTGGATCGAAATTATGGTTTTGCCGAGGGTTACAACAGGGCATTGGCCAAGCTTCATTCCGACTACTTCGTCCTTCTCAATTCGGATGTGGAGGTGACTCCCGGATGGCTTGACCCTTTGGTGGAGATGATTGAACAGGATTCTGCCATTGGAATTTGTCAGCCCAAAGTTTTGAGCCTAGATCGTCGTGACGAATTCGAATATGCCGGCGCCGCCGGGGGATTTATTGACCGGTACGGTTATCCTTTCTGTCGTGGCAGGGTGCTGGAGGTAGTGGAAAAAGATCTTGGCCAATACGACCAGGCAATGCAGGTCTCCTGGGCCACAGGTGCCTGCCTGATGATTAAGTCAGAGCTCTGGCAAGCCTGCAACGGATTTGATCCTGATTTCTGGGCACACATGGAGGAGATTGATCTTTGCTGGCGGGCACAGCATCTTGGTTACAAGGTCTATTGCACCCCGGCTTCGGTTGTGTACCACATTGGAGGTGGAACACTCAACTATAGCAACCCTTTGAAGATTTACCTTAATTTCCGGAACAACCTCTATCTACTGTTTAAAAACCTACCGGGAAGTCAGTTGGCAACCAAACTTCCGATGCGGATGATCCTGGATGGTATAGCAGCTTTTGTGTTTCTGTTTAAAGGGGAATTTGGATCATTTGGAAGGGTCTTTACAGCACATCTGAAGTTTTATGGGAGTATGTATCAATTGATGAAAAAACGGCGGACCATCTTCCATACCAGAAAAAACAAAGCTTTCAGTGTAACTACCAACAAAAGTATTCTTTGGAATTACTTTATTTTGAAACGAAGAAAATTTTCGAAACTTAAATCTTGAACCCATGCGTATCAAAAGAGAAAATTGCACCGGTTTGATCGTCGATATCCAGGAAAAATTCTATCCTGTGATCGCTGAAATAGAGACTCTGCTGGCCAACTGCCGAAAACTGACAGAAGGGCTTCAGTTATTAAATATCCCAATAATAGTTACCCAACAATATTCAAAAGGGCTTGGACCGACATGTAACCAAATAAGTTCACTCTTCCACCCTTTCACCTATATTGAAAAGAATTGTTTCAGTTGTCTGGAAGAACCCCTTTATGCTGACTATCTGGAGCACTCAGGTAAAACCAATGTACTGATCTATGGCATTGAATCGCATGTTTGTGTACTTCAGACTGCTATCGACCTCCAGGTGAAGGGATATTTTCCCATAGTAATTGAGGATTGCATTAGTTCCAGGCAACTTGCTGAAAAACAAATTGCTTTAAAACGTTTCAGTTTGGAAGGAATTCGTGTTTCGTCGATAGAATCAATCCTTTTTGAATTAACACGCTCAGCGTCTGCAGCCGAATTCAAGTCTATTTCAAAGTTAGTCAGGTAGTTAATATATTTTTTATTACTTACAAATCGTAAGTTCAATTTTTGACCAAATAACATTTTGTCCATACAATACCCTGTATTATTATTATTTTTGTTGCTTCTTAATGATAGTCAGTTAAAGCGATAACCATGGAAGTATTCAAATTTGGAGGAACCTCAGTAGGTTCCATTGAAAATATGAGGTCGGTGATGAAACTTATCACAGACGGCAAGCAGAAGATGGTGGTGTTGTCGGCCATGTCGGGCACGACCAACAGCCTGGTTGAGATATCCGATTACCTGACCAAGAAAAACAAAGAATCGGCGCTGACGCAAATAAGTATCCTCGAAAAAAAATATTACAACGTTGTTTACCTGTTCAAAAGCAATGAGATGAAAGATCAGGGCAAAAAGGTTTTGGAGGAGCATTTTGATTTCATCAAGGCGTTTACCACCGGTGCTTTCTCCGAGGTTGGAGAGAGGGCTATCCTGGCACAGGGAGAACTCATTTCTACCGCCCTTTTCACTTTGCTGATGCAGGAAGAGGGGTTCAATGCTATTCTTCTGCCTGCATTGGATTTCATGAAGATTGATGCCGACAAGATGCCTGACAGCCGCTTTATCAAGCAGAAAATAAATGAAATTATTGCCGCCAGACCGCGCGCGGATTATTACATAACCCAGGGATTCATCTGCAGAAACGAACTTGGAGAGATCGACAACCTTCAACGTGGAGGTTCCGATTATACCGCAACCCTTATTGGTGCTGCCATCAACAGCAGTGAAGTCCAAATCTGGACCGACATCGACGGATTCCACAACAATGATCCGCGATTTGTAGAAAACACCAAACGTGTCGATCTCCTCTCTTTCGATGAAGCAGCCGAGTTGGCCTATTTTGGAGCAAAAATCTTGCATCCCCAAACCGTTTTACCGGCAAAAAATAACAACATCCCGGTACGCCTAAAAAACACCATGCATCCATCTGATCCGGGTACCCTCATTTCAGCGGAAAGCAAGGGTGCAGGCATCAAGGCTGTAGCAGCAAAAGATGGGATTACTGCCATTAAAATTCGATCGGGCAGAATGTTGAATGCCTACGGTTTCATGAAAAACATCTTTGAGATATTCGAATATTTCAAGACTGCCGTTGACATGGTAACGACCTCTGAGGTAGCAGTTTCGGTGACTATCGACAATTCCAAACATCTAGTAGAGATTGTCAATGAGTTAAAAGAGTATGGAGATGTTGAAGTGGACAAAAATCAAACCATCGTCTGTATTGTTGGCAATATGATTGCTGAGGAGAGAGGTTTTGCCTCCAGGGTGTTTGTTGCCCTGGACAATATCCCGCTCAGAATGATTTCTTATGGTGGAAGCCGTCACAATATTTCAGTGCTGATAAATACCAACGACAAAAAAGAGACCCTGAATGCCCTGAGCGAAAAGCTGTTAAATATATAATTTTAAAGTTCCAGTTCGGTCACTTCGCCAAGTACAAACTTCTCATAGTTGTAAACGGGGGTTGCATACATTTTCAACCACAACACCATAGAATCGGCTATATCTTCATTCACGAGCTTTAACCTCTGGTGGGTCAATTCAATAAACGACACTTTCTGGGCATCAGAATATTGTGAGGCATACTTTGTTGTCTTAAAGTACAAATCGTAGGCAATGTAATTGTTGGGAAATAACCGGTAATTTCTATAAATCTCTTTGTCAATCTGTTCGGCAAGCATTTTCAGTCGCTCATTCGTGCCTTGTTCATCAGCAATATGGTGCAGAATCTCCTCATCAATCTGCTTTCCAAATTGTATGTGAATTCTTCCCTTTTGATTGCTCAGACCGCTTACCATGCTCATCAGATCATCTTTCTCTGTTTTTTGAAAATTAGGATCTGCCTGACGTTTCTTTAGTTCTAAAACCTTCTCATTTCCACACGGTTCAATCTCGTAAGATATGGCCATCGGAACAATTCTCAGCTCTTTGAATCCTTGAAAAAAGCCATTCCCATTGGACATATTCAGCATCTTCAATAACGCAGGCTGGGTGCAGTCATTGCCATCTTTGGCCCGGCCTTCTCTTTGGGCAATCCAAACAGAATCAGCTCCCCTGGTAATCAATTGTCTGATGTAACTTGACAAATGTCTGGAAGAAACCAGCATCTCTTTGACAGGAATATTACGTTTTACTATGAATGATCGGTTGATCCTAACCAGATCGTTGATCCAGGGGAAAATCAACAAATTGCTGCCAATGGCAATCTCAGTAGAGCGAAAACCACTGGCATGCATCTCCACATTCATCAAGGCTGAGTCAAGTATGATATCCCTGTGGTTTGAGATGAACAGGTAGCGCGAGTTTTTATCAAATTCTTCGAGTCCTTTCATGGTCAGTCCTTTGGAACTGGCAGCAAGGATCCTGTTGATCAAAGGTACAACGAATTTATCCTGAAAGACCTCTATGCTTTTAGTCAAGCGCAATCCAGCTTTCATTTGCTCCAACTCAGCCTCTTCCCTGAATAAATTTTTCAGTACATTGTTGAAAGCAGCATCGTTCAATAATCTGGATAATATAGTAGAAAACTCGTCGTTACGATATGGGCGGATATCATCGAAATTGTGCGTGGAATGCATGTGCTGTTGTTTAATAATTCGGTCGCCCACTTTTAGGGCAGAGCAAAGTTACAAAATTTAAGGGTATCGATCGGTTATTTAGATTTTTTTAACCATTCAGGATATTGATCGAAACCGATATTGCACTGCAAATAAAGCTGTTTTCACTGAGAAAAAGCAATGATTCTATTTAAAACCTGATGTATATCTGCCCCCTGATATCAAACCGGTGATTGCCCGGTGTCGCATCGTTGCCTGAGCCCATGGACGAAACTCCATTCCTCAAGGTATATCCGCCTTTGAAATAAAAAGTTATCGGCCTGCAGGGTTGCCATTTCAGATTCAGATAGCTTCTAACACCCTCCCCATGAAATTCAGGAATGGCAAAATAGTAGAGCAGGTCATTTTCATAACTATAAACCCTCGAATTGTAACCGTCAGTATGGTAATACGCCATCCTAAACCAGCATTTCAACTTAGCCGAGGGAGAAAGGATGAGATCCTGAAAAAAGAGATATCCCTTCTCCCTTAACGCATTGTAGGCGTATTGGACCAGTTCCAGTCTGCTCCTCAACTGAAACTGTTCATTGACCTTCCAGTCGAAGTGGGCCCGCCATTTGGTGGTCGTTTCGTCCCATTGTTCGGGGAGGCCGGTAGCGCCGGAAACCTTTTGTGGTTTTTGGACAAACCTGGCATGAATATAGGCCGTCATGTTTGATTTGATGGCTATCTCAGCCTGGAATGCCATGGAATGACCATGAGCAGGAGTAATGGTTTGGTAAGTTATCCAGGGAAAATAGAAGAGATCGGCTTGACCGCCCAATTTGATCTTCGACATCGGGAAATACTCAAACGCGGCATAGAAACCCTCTTCATTTTTGCCACCGCTTCCTTCGGCAAAAGCCCCAGAATTGAAAGACTGAAAGGCAGGATCGTAATAGCGGTACAAAAAAGAGAGCGACCATTGCGGGTGGGCCTTCCAAACCAATCCGTTGACGATAGCGGGTTTCAAATTTTGTGAGATGCCGGCTTCGCCAAAAATACTTATTTGATTCATAATAAGGTGGTAGTCGATACCAAAATTGCCGTTAGCCTCCCCCTCGAACGATTTTGATTTGTAAGGCAGATCACCTTTTGATACTGGTAATCCAAATCTTTGGAAGGAGGCAAGCACCCCGAATCGCCAATGTTCGAAACGAAAATCGCCATATCCCCCGACCATGCGCTCACCAACATCTTTTTCATCCTCCTTTTCGGATCCTGTACGATGTAAACCATCCATTCTAAAAGAGGTGATATATCTGCTCTCCAAACTGTCTATCTCCAAATTGGCATCTCTCCGTTTGTCCGAGAAAAAGAGGGAGAGTTTGACCGGTTTAAATTTGAATTGCACGGCTGCACCCCTGAAAAACAGATTCTCATCAGACGAGCTGTAAGGCCTTATCCCTTCGCTGGTGCGCATCAAAGAGGAGAGGTCGGAGGCGTAACTGACTCCGCCTCCCGACCATAAATTGACTCCCTGTCCAAATCTCAAGTGGTAATCTCCCAGTACCACCCGCCTGATCAGGCCTTTCCCATCCAGGCACAGAAAGCCGGACATGAAGTCAAAGCCCCTCTTGTTCGAACTTTTGAAAAAATCTTCCCCCGCATCATTTTCGGCAGTAATGCCAAGTTCAAGCCATTTCCCAACCTCGGCCCTGTATCTTGTGAAGCAACTATACGGGTTTCCAGGGTATGCCGGAGGTTTGCCATTCTTCGGACTAAATCCCACCGGGATGGGATTAGATGTTTTGACTCGGGTAAGCAGCGATTGGTGGACCACCCTGTCCCACTTTTTCTGCAAGGAATCAGGTTCCTGGCTAAAGCTTACAAATGGCTCCATTTTCTGCAACAGCTCCCTGCTGAAACCACCCATAACGGCAAGTTCCTTCAGGGTAAGAATCTTTCCATATTTTTCGCGGTATGCCAAAATGGTACGAACCTGCCTGAAATTCAGAAAGTTCAATCGAAGCAGTTCCTCCTCTGTTGCCATATTGATATAAATCGGATGGCCGGCATAATAACTGATATCTTCCAGCAAAAGGGAGCTCTCAGAACCATCTTCGGAGGCTGAGAGTGACTCGACCAGCTCTTCCATCTGTTGTTCTTTGCGCAAGTCTGTTTGCTGACCGTAGCCGGAAGCTACCAACAGAAAGAGCGCCACAATGAATGAAGTATGCCTGCTCATCGGTTGAAGTCAAAGTTGATTGATAACAGCGGGGAATATCCCAATATTTCATGGTGAACAAGGGCAAAATCCAGCTGACAGAATCTCCAGCGATAGCCAAAACCAAACGAATGCTGAAAAGGATTGGTCGATAATCCTCCCCTTAGCAGGAAGTTTTCAATGATCTTGTATTCAGTTCCGAACCGGAAAGCAACTCCATCATTTTTTTTAAAAATGGTCTCACCGGCCAGCAGCAACTGTTCCGACAGACGGCTAGAGGCCCCACCCCTGATAACCAAAGGAAAAACAAGATTATACTGAAAAGTTTCGGCTGCAGTCTGTGCACAATTTCTGAGGTGAATACCCAAAGAAAGCCGGCGGGAGTGCTGATAACCTATCCCGCAATCAACTTGAAAAGAACCAATACTTTGGCCTGTCTCAGGCAGGTTCAGAAAAAAATAGTTGACACAGATTCCGCCTGACAGCTTCCTGGTAAGTCTTTTTGCCATTGAAATGGAAACACTGGTTTCTTTGTAAGTGGCCACAGAAGATTGTACCACTCCAAGGGCCAACACAGCCGATGGAATAGGACAGATCAATGAAAGGGCGCTTTCGTGGTAACCTTTGATGAGCCAGGGTTGCCGGAATGAGAGGTTTAAGGATGAAAATTTCTCCTCTACCAAAAAGGCCTGGTTTTGAAAAATTGAAAAATGTCCGGGAAGGGCGACCACTGCAAGAGCCATGGCTGACTCTTTCGCTCCAATGGAAGTAATCCTTTCGATGGCAGAACCACTTAAACAATGAAGTTGAAAAAGCAAACAGATCAACAGACCGGTTTTCAGATCTCTTTTGCGCATGACCGTAAAGTTTGGATGAGAAGAGACCGGTCAACCCCACTGCGAGGGGAGATAAAAAGAGGGAGCTGCTGACCGCACTCCCTCTAATATACCGAAAAAAAATGAGAAATCAAAATCTTAATTGGTTTTGAACGGGTATTTTACCTCTGCCAATTCGTTGTTTGCTTCAACAATTTTGTTTTTTAATTCATCTTTGAATGCGATCAGTTTGGTCATTAAAGCTTCATCTCCGGTTGCAATCATTTGAGCAGCAAGTATCGCAGAGTTTCTTGAACCATTGAGCGCTACGGTGGCTACCGGGATTCCGGGAGGCATCTGCAGAATCGCCAGAATGGAATCCCAACCTTCAAGTGAGGCTTTGATTGGTACGCCAATAACCGGAATTGGGGTCATTGCAGCAATGACTCCAGGCAAGTGCGCTGCCATTCCAGCAGCGGCTATAATGACCTTTATCCCACGGGCATGCGCCCCCTTTGCAAATTTCTCAACCTCATCGGGCGTTCTGTGTGCAGACAGCGCATTCATTTCGAAAGGAATTTCGAGTTGGTTGAGTATTTCCGCTGCTCCGCTCATCACCGGCAGGTCTGAAGTACTGCCCATGATGATACTTACTTTTGGCATTAATCCCTGTGTCATAATTTTATGCAATTTACAATCCTCCAAAATTACGATATATTCGATATCATAACCATTTAGTAACGCAGGGAGCCATTTTTTTTTGCCCCTCCGAAAAGAAAATTTTATATTTGCGGAACTTTTACAGAAACACTTCTGTATCAAACCTTGAACAGACTAATCTGCATCAGGTTAATTTTTTTGATGAAGCGATTATTTCGACCATAAAATCCAATAACATTCAAATAAAAGAATAAGATTTTCACGATTAGCCTGACAACTAATCACTTAAAATATTTCTATCTTATGAGACGAATCAAGCTTTGGGACAAAGAATTCGAGATCTCTCTTCCTTTTGAAGAGATACAGGCAGCAATCCAAAAAATGGCGGCCCAAATGAAGGGAGACCTTGAAGGTAAAAACGCCCTGTTTGTCTGCATCCTGAATGGTTCGTTTATGTTTGCAGCAGATCTGATGAAGGAGCTTGAACTGCTGGATGCCGAAATCTCCTTTTTAAAACTTGCCTCCTACTCCGGAACAGCCTCCAGCGGCGAAATTAAGGAGTTGATCGGATTGAACGAAAACATGAACGACAGGACAGTAGTTGTTCTGGAAGACATCGTCGATTCTGGTCATACCATTGCGGATGTGATTGCCCAAATCAATGCGCTGGGTGCTAAAGAGGTAAAAATTGCCACACTGCTTTTCAAACCGGCTGCACTGAAAACGAAAATACACCTGGACTATGTCGGCATCGAAATACCCAACGATTTTATTGTCGGGTATGGTCTTGACTTTGATCGCAGGGGGCGCAACCTGAAAGATATCTACACGTTAGTTAAATAAACATCATGATAAACCTGGTTTTATTTGGTCCACCCGGAGCCGGGAAAGGCACACAAGCCACCTTTTTGGCCAAGGAATACCAACTGATTCACTTGTCGACTGGAGATATTCTCCGCGAGGAGATAGCAGAGAACACCGAAATTGGTCGCAAAACGAAAGACCTTATTTGCAGGGGAGAACTTGTCCCGGATGATATCGTTATTGAGTTGATCAGGCATAAGCTGGATAAAAATCCCACTGCCAATGGCTTCCTTTTCGACGGATTTCCACGAACAGTGCCGCAAGCGGAGGCGCTTGATACCTTATTGGTTCACTATGGCCGAAGTGTGAGCGCCATGCTTTCGCTGGAAGTTGACAAGGAAGAGCTCATCAATCGGTTGATGAACAGGGGTACCACTTCGGGAAGAAGCGATGATTCAAACCGCCCGGTTATTGAGAACAGAATTGAGGTTTACAACCAAAAGACAGCCCCTTTGATCCATTACTACCAAAATGCGGGTAAGTACGAGGCAATCAATGGATTAGGATCCATCGAAGATATTACCGGACGATTAAAAAGCACTATAGAGAGACTTCCTAAAAATTGGAAAAGCCGTTAAACGGCTTCTCCAATTTTATCCTTTCTCGTTCGGAAGATTCTCTGCAACCAGTTTCAACTCCTGGTACCACTCTTCGCCATATTTCCTGGTAAGCGGTTCTTCCAAATATTTCCAGAGGGGAAGATTATTGTTTTTACCGTTGGTCCTGCCGGCTTTACATATCTTCAGTTTCTCATAATTTACACCATCGAATCTTTTGTAACCCGTGATTCGAACGGGGAACAGATGGCAAGAGACTGGTTTTCGAAATCCGGACTTTTTGTCAAAATGGGCTCTTTCAATGGCACAACGGGTGATGCCTCTCTCGTCAACGAAAGTGAAAACACATTCATTCTTACCTACAATTGGGGTGACCAGATCACCATCCTGGTCGATTACGGAAAAACCCTGCCGGGAGATCTCAGCCACATTTTCGGGAGAGAGATACTCCTTGAAAACAGGATAGAGTTTCTCTATGGTTTCGGCCTCCTCGGTGGTTAAAGGGGCGCCGCTGTCACCGTCGACGCAGCAGGCTCCCTTGCAGTGGTCCAGATCACAGCAGAACTTCGATTCGATGACATCGAGACTGACAATGGTTTTCCCAATCTCAATCATATCAGCACTTTACCAGTCATCTCTTTCGGAACCTCAAGACCCATGATGGTCAGAATGGTTGGCGCCACATCTGCCAGTATTCCGTTGTTGATTTTTGCACTCTTGTTGTCAGTAACCCAGATACATGGGACCGGATTAAGCGAGTGGGCGGTATTGGCGCTTCCGTCTTCGTTGATGGCGAAATCGGCATTGCCATGGTCGGCAATCACCATCACATCGTATCCATTTGCGCGGGCCGCCTCTATCACCTCTTTCACACACTGATCAACTGCTTTAATGGCTTTCTCGATTGCGCTGTAAACACCGGTATGGCCCACCATATCGCCATTGGCAAAATTCAGGCATACAAAGTCGGCGCTCTTCTTGTTCAATTCAGCAACGATGGCATCTTTTACCTGTGGAGCCGACATTTCAGGCTGCAAATCGTAGGTAGCAACTTTGGGTGAAGGGATCAGAATGCGGCGTTCTCCGGTAAACTCATTCTCTCTTCCTCCTGAGAAGAAAAAGGTTACGTGCGCATATTTCTCGGTTTCCGCGATTCGGATCTGATTCAGGCCGGCTTTCGAAACAATTTCTCCCAGCGTATTATAGACGTTGTCCTTGTCAAAAATAACATGGATATTTTTGAAGGACGATTTGTAATTGGTCATGGTGTACCACTCCAACGGGATGGTATGCATCTCCTGCTCGTGGTGGTTCTCCTGTGTGAAGGCGATGGTCAATTCGCGCAAGCGGTCGGTACGATAGTTGAAGCAGATCACTACATCGCCCTCCTGAATAGTTGCCAAAGGCAGGTCGTTCTCATCCGTCATCACGATAGGTTTGATAAACTCATCGGTTACCCCTTCGTCATACGATGCGCGAATGGAGGCAAGCAGATCTTTGCTTTTCTGTCCGACCGATTTGGTCAGCATATCGTAGGCCAGTTTTATTCGGTTCCAGTTGTTGTCGCGGTCCATGCCATAATAACGTCCGATCAGGGTGGCAAATTTTGCATTTGTTCCTGAAAGTTGTTTCAGATCTTCTTCGATGAAGCCGTAGGCAGAACGGGGGTCTGTGTCGCGCCCATCTGTCAAACCATGGATAAATATTTTCTCCAATCCCATGTCGGTGGCAATCTTTGCCAGTGCAACCATGTGCAAACTGAGCGCGTGAACTCCGCCGGGACCAATCAAACCGATCAGGTGAACAGGTTTATTGAGCGTTTTGGCATGAGTAAAAGCCTTGATAATCTGCATATTCTCTTTCAGCTTGTTCTCTCGGATGGCCTTGTTGATCTTCACCAGATCCTGATACAATACCCTGCCGGCACCAATGTTCAGGTGACCAACTTCTGAGTTTCCCATCTGACCATCCGGTAGTCCGACATCCTCGCCGGATGTAAGCAACTGTGCATGAGGATAGGTGTTCCAAAGGCTGTCAATGAAGGCAGGATGCGTGGAGTAGATCACATCCGACTTGCTTTTATCCCCGATTCCCCAACCATCGAGAATCATCAAAAGTGTGCGTTTTATATCTGTCATTTTGAACGATGATAAATTGTTGAATTTTGCCGCAAAGGTACGGTTTTTAATTGCTTTTTACGACAAATTTGCGTGTCAGGTTTCCTTTGGTTGATTTGAAAACCAATAAATAGACTTGATTTTTGAGGTGGGAACAATCCAATAAAATCGTGTAGTTATCAGTGGGCAATTCCCTGTTCAGGATTGACAGAACCAATTTACCTGACAAATCCACCACACTTAAATCCACATTTTGTTTCTCTGCAAGGGTAAATCGAATGGTAACAGTCCCTTTTGCGGGATTTGGAAACAACACCAAATCGCTGCTACCCTTTTGAATGGTTACCGGATCTTTGATGGCTGTAGCGGAAAAGGCCGACTGTATACCCTGCCAGAGATCCTGTTTTCCATTCTCGTAACTCAAAGCCCAGATTCCGATTCCCGCAAGGTTACGGTTGTTCACCAAATCAAACTTAATTGGATAACTTGTCCCATCATCGTACCATATTTGACGGTAAAGATTTGAGCCATCTTTGTAGCTGATCCAGGGGACTTTTGTTATCTGGTCGAAAGTTTTTCCGTAGGTCAGGGCAAGCGCGTCAGCTGCAACTGAGGTAAGGGATGTGGCCTTACCCGTTGCGGTGGCCTTGCGGACGCTGCTTGTCACCGGCCAGTTGTATCCAAACCAGGGTATTCCCAGCATCAGTTTTTGTGGCGGCACTCCGGCTGTGAGATAGGTATCCACAGACCTGGTGACATTGTAACTCTCTCCTGACATGGGCGAAACCGGTCCGGCCGTTGTGGAGCCGCTCCAATAATAATCATAACCCATCACGATCAGGTAGTCACAAATATCGGCTAATGCAGGCAAGTCCCAGGATCCGTTCCAGTCGACAGCAGGGGTTGCCATCGAAATCTCGGCGCCGGGAATCTCTGCCCTGATGGACTTCGCCGCCCGGCGCATGAATGCTACCAGGTCCGAACGGTGCGTCAGGCTTACCAGTTCAAGATCAAAATTGACCCCGTCTCCGTTTCTTAACTTCAAATGCGAGGTAATTGTCTGGATCATCTTCATCTGTTTCAAGGTATCTCTCAAAATAGCATGATTGGCAGCTGTTCCGAAGTTGGTCACCGTCAGCAAGACCTTCACCCCACGTTGGTGCGCGTAATCGATGATAGGGGTTTGGTCCCAGCCATTGATGGTCTTGTAACCACCCGTCACTGTATCTGTTTCATAGCTGAAGTAGGAAAGGTGGGTTAAGATGTTGTAATCGTAGGAAAGATAGGCTGAAGCGGAAGCCCAATAGGGATGCCAGCCAAACACCTTCCGGGAAAGGTCAAGTTTCTTGTATGTTTGCATGGAGGATGGCCGGTTTAGGAAAGGTTGCTGCATAAGTAAAACTGAGTCGCCCCGGCTTCTGAATTGCCGGCTTTCCAGTTGATGAATTCCAATATGAAGCATATCCTCCTGCGCGCTAACAAATTGATAGAATGAAAGAAACAGAATAACCAGCAGGTATCTCAAATTCATCGGGACAAATTTAGTTTGGTATGTTGTATGACAGATTCAAAGATAATAATTTTAAAATTTTACAACTTCCCAATTGAATTTATTTCAAGCAAAAAAACGCCGAAGCAGTTGGGCTAGGCGTTTTTTGATAATTATTCAATGTTGTTTAGATAAAGTGAGGATCCAATTCCCGAGTAAGCAACTCCGCAGGAGTTTCCCGAGAATAACCCCCAGTGCAACTGGGGGCCGTGCGGAATAAAGATCTTCGTTAACCCCACCGGGGTTTCCCAATAACGAGGAAATACAAACTTTATCTTAAAATTAAGGGGAACTCCTTCAGAGTTTATTTTCTTGTGTGCCTTTCTCTCCCTCCGGTTGAAACCGGAGGTTATTCGCGGGCAACTCCTTCGGAGTTCTATTTACAAAACGAGATAGAATAATAATTCCTAAAACCTAAACTCCATTTTTAATCTCTCGAACACATTGAAAACAATAGGACATATTCCTAAATTACTAATCACACCCAGAGTCCTTGAATTAAAACCTTTCTTGTGTATATGAGGATAGGACTTACAATCTGAAGGTCTATTAGTATAAATCGCACATCTCTTATCCACCAGATATTTGCATGGAGTATCTTTTAGGAAATTGACATGATCTATTTCGTCTTGTTCAATAAATCTTGTCACAAAATCTTCATGCAAAATATTGTCTATCTTGGATAAGATGTCAATCTCAATATCGGTAACGCATGGTCTGAGGTTTTTACAGCAATTTCCACATTTCGTACAGTCAATTTGTTCTGCAATTTCTTTATAAAGTCGATGTACAATTTTATCAACTCTACCAGAATCTTGTCCCTTTAGAAAACTCCGAAATCTGAAATTTTCGTTTTCTTTCCGATTACTTATCCGATCGATTTTCTCAATATCCAATTCTAGATGTATCATTTTGTAGAAAGTTGTTCGCTTTTCACCGGGTAGCTTACGCCCCCTAAGAACCGTACGTGCGATTTTCACCGCATACGGCTCATGCACTTTTAAGGCTGACCCGGTGAAGGGTAACCCGGCTGATCTTACTATTTTTACTTGACATAAAAGTAGTAATTTGTCTACACTCTTTGGCTAAATCGGCTCTCCGTTTTGTTCTATCGGAAAAGTAATTGTCGTATTCGGGCAGAAAGGGATTGGCTTCGGCCTTGACTTTTACATGATACCGAATAGGAACATACCCAATCCGGTACAGACGGTGATTTTCTGTACCATTCTTGGTAATTCTCTGATCGGTAAAATGATTGTCGTGGAAGTATCGATGGTATATCCACCAGCGGTTTTTGTTTCCGTGTTGGTATTTAGCCCATCGTTTGAGTTGCCACCAGATGAATGATCCCAACCGGTTGAAAATACGCTTTGAACAAATGCCTTTGTGATAGTTCGACCATCCCCTGATAACAGGGTTTAGTATCCGAATCAGGGCATGTGCAGGTATTCCACGGTTTTCATTGATAATCTTCCTGATCTTGTCTTTAAAAGATTGTACGGCATCTTTCGATGGACGGATAATCAGTTTGCCCCTGAATTTACGGACATTCTGCGAAAGGAAGTTGAAACCATCGCTGATGTTTGTGATTTTGGATTTTTCGGCAGAGAGTTCTAAGCCTCTTTCGATCAGGAATTCGGTTACCAATGGAATAATTTCATTGGTAATGACGTCTTTACTGATGGCCGTAATCACAAAATCGTCGGCATAGCGGATGAAGTTTACTTTCTTATTCTTCCATCGTGGAAACTTTTTGTTGATGGCAGTTTCCAATCCATCCAAAACCATGTTCATGATCATCGGTGAAATGGTTCCACCCTGTGGCGTACCCTTTTCTGTTGCGAACAGACGCTTTTTCTCGATGTATCCGGCTTTTAGCCACTCGTTAAGAATGGTTTTGTTGACTGGAATATTTTTCAATATCCAGTCGTGCCTGATGTTATCGAAACAAGCTTTAATGTCTGCCTCGAATATCCATTGTGGCGAGATTTTACGGCAAAGGATTTGGAAACAACCAGCCACCGCATCGTTGCACGACCGCCGTGGCCTGAATCCGTATGAGTTCTTGTCGGCCATAGATTCAGCCATTGGGTCGAGGGCTATTTTATGCAAAGTTTGCATAGCCCTGTCGCCGATAACAGGAATACTTAACGGACGTTTCTTTCCATTTTTCTTTGGGATGTAAATCCGGCGCAATGGTTTTGACTTGTAACCTCTTGATTGGAGATTTCGGACTGCATCGAGTTTTTCTTCTCCGTTTGTCCAAACGGTGTTGTCAACCCCGGGGGTGTTGCCACCTTTGTTGGTCGAAACCCGTAATACAGCCAGTAATTTAGCATAGAATGATTTTGTAACAAGGTACATCAGGGCTTTTGCTTTAGCCCAACGGCCTTGTTTAGCAGCCTTGGCAATGCGGCGTTGCAGCCTGGTCACGTGTTGGATAACCTTCCGCCATAAAATGGTTTCCCAGTTAGTCAATTTGTGTGGGAGCGCACACGATAAATTTTCATTCTCGTTCATTTGCTTTCTTCCATTTGCAGGTTCTGTAACACTTTATGCCATAAAGCACCAGATGAAGGTGGGCAGGCTTTCGCCCGTGGTGATGTTGCCGGAACTCAACCACTGTCCAACCCATTACGGGAAGGCCTTCGCTTTGTTCATCGTCTCTGTCCGGCGTTTCCCGATGCCTTGCGGTTACGGTTTTATCCCGAAAATAAT
>JAVHPO010000040.1:0-6316 GCA_036170635.1 Prolixibacteraceae bacterium
CACAGTTAGGTCTCCTTGCAACTGTTTGCTTTTTCCCGTTGACCAAAAACATGTCAACTGAGTCGGCATCCAGGGAAGCATACCAGACACCTTTCTTCAATCTCCATCCCATAACCGGTCGGTCACCGGAGAGCACGGGATGCTCTCCCGGAAAGGCCGCATAGGTGACGTAATGGTCTTTTACCTTGTGGTATTCGAATGCACCGGTAGGCAGATTGGTCTCGACCCTTTCACCTCCATCGGCAGGTTCAAATTGCAACGGCTGATTCAAAAAGTAGTACCCTTCCCGGATGAAAACCAGAATGTCTTTACCACGCCCAAGCGGGTGCGGCGATCCGATCCACCTTTTTTCGATGGGAATATCTTTGGGGAAATAGACTTTTGATTTCAATGTTTTGACCGCCTTCTGGGCCTGTTCGATGGTGGCGAAAGGTCCGTCAGTTTTTAGGGTATTGGGCTCAGGAATTGAACCGCTCCAACTGTCATTCCCGGTAGGGGAAACATAAAAATCAGCTTTTTTTTCTGAGGAACTAAATTTCTCCCATTTTTCGCCCTGCAACAATTTTCCGTCCCGGGATTGTCCATTCAGGATAGTGCACAGAAAAAATAGGCCACAAAATAGCAATGAGATACGAAAAACCGGGTTGGTTTGCGTTAAAATATTCATGATCAGTAATATAGTAGTTAATAGCGAGGATTTGAAGTGGTAAATGTAAAAAAAAAATCCTGTTAACTAAACCAAAACGATTTAATATTGTCTAACCAGTTCAGTATGAAGGAATCAAGTTTTGTATATTAACCGTTTAACTAAATTATTTCCGAATGAAAAAAAACGTTTTGAGTTTGTTGGTTGTTGTTTCTTTATTTGCTGGCAATTTGCAGGCAAAAGAGGCGGGAATGTCGATTCCTATTGAAAAGTACACCTTAAAAAATGGCCTGACGGTGGTGTTGCATGAGGACAAATCTGATCCGATTGCGGCGGTTGCTGTTTATTACCATGTAGGTTCGAGCAGGGAAGTAGCCGGAAAGACCGGATTTGCCCATCTTTTTGAGCACATGATGTTCCAGAAATCTGAAAATGTACCGGAGGATCAGTTTTTCAAGAATATCCAGGGTGCCGGGGGTACCCTCAATGGAAGTACCAGTCAGGACAGGACCAACTATTACGAGATAGTTCCAAAAAATGCTCTTGAAATGGCATTGTGGATGGAGTCTGACCGCATGGGTTATTTGGAAAATATGGTAACAAAATCTGCCCTGGTCAACCAGCAGAATGTGGTTCAGAACGAAAAAAGGGAGAGTGTGGACAATGCTGCCTATGGATTCAATCAGGAGATACTTGCAAGGACTCTTTATCCCAAGGGACATCCCTACAGCTGGACTGTTATTGGTGATATGAAAGATCTTACCAATGCAACAGTGGAAGATGTTAAGGCATTTCACCATAAATTTTATACTCCTAACAATGCGACACTGGTGGTTGCCGGCGATATCGACAAGGCTGCGGTGAAAGCGATGATAGAAAAATATTTCGGCGAAATTTCAAAGGGCGAACCTATCGGGATGCGCAAAGCTATGCCAGTAACATTGCCGTCTACAGTGAAGCTCTATCAGGAAGATAATTTTGCCAAAGTACCCATGCTTACAATGGTATTCCCAACAGCAGAACGTTACTCCAAAGATGCTTACGCGCTTAATTTTTTGGGTGAATTGATGGCAGGAACTAAAAAGTCCCCACTTTATACCATTCTTGTTAAGGATAAAAAACTTACTTCACGTGTGATGGCCAGAAACGGTTCCCAGGAGCTTGCCGGATCATTTACCATTTCAGTTACAGCCAATCCAGGTGGAAATTTGACCGATATTGAAAAGGCCGTTTTCGAAGGTTTTGACAAGTTTGAAAAGGATGGTTTTACCGAGGAGGATCTTACCAGGATCAAGGCCAATGATGAAACCCGTTTCTACAACTCATTCGAGAGCGTTCAAAGTAAGGCATTTACACTGGCTGAATACAATATCTATACCGGAGATCCGGAATTCTACAAAAAAGATCTTGCCAATATTCAGGCAGTTACCATGGCTGATGTTAAGGCGGTTTTTGCCAAATACCTCAAAGGCAAAAATTTTGTAGAGACCAGCTTTGTGCCGAAAGGTGAAGCGAAATTGATTGTAGCCGGATCTGTTAATGCAGCGGTTGCTGAAGAAGATGTAACAAAAGCAGCTGAAGTAAAAGATGTACCGGTTGCTGATGAAGCTATTGTCAAAACAAAAACGAAACTTGACCGTTCTATCAAACCGGTTCCGGGGCCGGATCCTGAGGTTACAATTCCAAAACCCTGGTCGGCCGCTTTGCCAAACGGACTGAAAATTTGGGGAATTGCACAGACTGAACTGCCGATGGTTCAGTATACTGTTAAGATTGCCGGAGGTCACAAACTTGACAATGTGGCCAAGGCAGGTGTTGCCAATCTGGTTGCTACCATGATGAACGAAGGGACCAAAAATAAAACCCCGGAAGAGTTGGAGGATGCCATTGGACTTTTGGGAGCTTCTATCAGGGTTGGTTCTTCCAATGAAGATATTACCATAGAGGTTGGCTCCATGGGTTTCCGTAGTTCAGGTGGTATGCTTGCCCGTAATTTCGAGAAGTCAATTGCATTGGTCGAAGAGATGTTGCTTGAGCCAAGATGGGACAAGGAGCAATTTGCCCTGGCCAAAAGCAGGATCATCAACGGGATCAAAAGAAATTCGGCAAGTCCTGATTTTCTGGCTTCCAAGGCTTTGAACAAACTGATTTTCGGTGACAATATTTTGGCAATTGATGCCAGCGGAACTGAGAGTTCGGTCGCGGCTATAACGTTAGATGACCTGAAAGAATACTATAACAAATACATCTCTCCATCCATATCTGAAATGTTGGTCGTTGGAAATATTGATCAGGCAAGGGTCATGAAGGCTCTGGCTTCTTTGAACAGCAAATGGGCTGCTAAAAAAGTAGAGATGCCAGAAATTAAGGTTCCTGCAGCGCCTGAGAAATCTCAAATTTATTTTGTGGATGTTCCTGGCGCCAAGCAATCGGTGATCTCCATCGGAACACCTTCCATCACAAGGTCCAACACTGATTTCTATCCTGCCTATGTGGCAAATTACAAATTGGGTGGTTCTTTTAACGGTGTATTGAACCTTATTCTCAGGGAGGAGAAGGGATTCACCTATGGAGCCAGATCCGGCTTTGCGGGATCCAAAGAGTTTGGTCAGTTTACAGCTTCCTCCAGGGTTCGCACAAATTCCACGGTAGAATCAGTCACCATTTTTAAGACTGAGATGGAAAAATACCGGAAGTCAACTACCCAGGAGTATGTTGATTTCACCAAATCATCCCTGCTCAAAGGAAATGCCTTGCGTTTTGAGACGCTGAGCGGTCTGATGGGTATGCTGAATACCATGACGGAGAACAATCTGCCTTCCGATTACATTAAAAAGGAAGAGGCCTATGTCAAAGGGCTGACGATCGGAAAACAACTTCAAATAGCCAACAAATACATAGATCCGGCCAGGATGTATTATGTGGTTGTCGGAGATGCCAAAACCCAATTGGAACCGTTGGAAGCGGTTGGTTTGGGCAAACCAATTCTGTACAAACAATAAACCATCAATAAGAAAACCGGGGTAATTCTCCGGTTTTTTTTGAATCTCTTTCACCACATTAGACACATAGGACACATAGCCCTATTGTGTTCTATGTGTCTATTGTGGTGAATATTAATGGGGTCATCTAAGTGAGGATAGCAATATATTTCAATTGTACTATAAATAATCATTCTGTTACTTAAAGATCGCTGTATACCTTTCCCCACTCGATTTGATATATCCCCTGAACATACCTGAAGTGTTGAACTCCATAGAGATATTCCCTTCTCTATCCAGCCCGATGACACCTCCGGTGCCACCTAGTTTGGTGAGTTTTTCGATCTCGGCCTGACAGGCTTTTTGAATGCTGAACTGCCGGTATTCCATCATGGCAGAGATGTCTCTCGAAAAGCCCAACCTGATGTAATATTCTCCATGGCCGGTGCAGGAAAATCCTCCGGTGGCATTGTTGGCATAAGTACCTGCGCCTATGATTGGAGCATCCCCGATCCTACCGTATCTTTTGTTGGTCATTCCTCCGGTTGAGGTACCTGCGGCGATGTTCCCACTTTTGTCAAGCGCCACACAACCTACTGTTCCGTGTTTGTCGTTGATGCCGGCCTCGCGCTCTTTTTTGAGCAGTTCCTGCAATTGCTGGTATCTTTTATCGGTATAAAAATAGCTGTTCGGAACCAGTTTAAATCCTTGTTCAACAGCAAACTGAGAGGCGCCTTTCCCAACCAGAAAAACATGTTCCGATTTCTCCATCACCGTTCTTGCCAGTGTGATCGGATTTTTGATATCGGTGATCCCGGCTACGGCACCAGCCTCCAAAGTCTTGCCGTTCATCACCGAAGCATCCAGTTCTACCGTCCCGTCATGGGTGAAAACAGCTCCTTTCCCGGCATTGAAGAGGGGAGAGTCTTCCATTACCATGATGGTCTTAACGACAGCATCCATGCAACTTCCTCCGCTTGAAAGAACAGAATCACCGACATGAAGCGCTTGATTGAGAACAAACAGGTACGCTTTCTGTATTTCGGGTGTCATCGATTTTTCAGACATCACACCGGCTCCGCCATGGATGACCATGGCATATTTTGTGTTTGACTGAGCACTCATCAAGCTGGATAACAGAAGAAAAATAGAGAGGGTAAGGAGATTTTTCATGGCAATTATTTTAACATTGATGAAAAAAAACATCATATTTGCAGTATATTTAGAATGTGTGTCTTATCATCGAATTTAAGCATTTATTAGTGAAATACTATTTGTTTTTCTGCATCATCGTTGTTACTTGCTTTGCCTGTGTAGGTATCGTGAGTGAAACTCCTGTTTCCGAAGTATCCGTTGCAGACTTGGTAAATTACAAAATGAAGATATTGCCTGATGTTCCGACCTCCTCGGTCGATGTCAGACTGGTAATCTACGAAGATTGTAAGTATAATAAACTGAACAAGGTTGAAAGAAATGGCAGCACCATTGACATTGAAAAGCAATTTAACAGCATGATCATGGCGCCTTGCATGCTTACCAACGACACCATCCTTATCGGGAAATTGCCGGCCGGAACCTATAGGGTAAACTATAAACTGGTGGATCTTTCTACCGTAGCACAAAATAAAACCCCGTTTGCAATCGCATTCAAACTAGTTGTAGCGAATTAAACAAACGGGGATTTCCAACTTCGTGTCGTTGTTATTTCTTTTCTACAAGTAAGTGTATAACCGAATATTTGGGCAAACTCAGTTTGATGTTGCCATTGATCAGGGTAGATTTCGGCTTGATCGATTCGTAGTTTTCGGGACCTCCCGCAGCAGTTGAAGTCGTTATATTATTCACATATACTTTGGCGGAATAGAGTCCGTTATCAGTTCCACCTGTCAGCACATAAGTGTAATACCGACTGCCGGTTTTGAAATTTTTGAGTGTCAGCTCAGCAACCTGATCCGTACTGCCTTTGTTGACCAAAACGATACCTGCTTCACCGGCTGAAAATTGGGAGGCATATGCTACAATATTGCTGTGACTTGAAGTTGTCTCAACCATTGTATCGCCAAAGTACTTTTGAAAAAAATACATGTAATAAAATGCAGGACGGGGTGCGTATTTTGCCACTCCGGGCTCATCTCCGTAGGAGAAAAGTCCATGGTCGTTGCCGTTGGAATATCCGTTGGCTAGATCCCAACGAACGGCAGCTTCGTATTTATTCGTTATTAGTTCGCCAAGCATCAGGGTTGCGTGCATACCAGCTACAAAAGATACCATTTGTTTTGAACCCTGAGCAAAGATGTTCCATTCGGTGAGCAGGACGGGAACCACCGGCTTGTTTTGTATGGCAAGTTCGGACTGAACATATGTTTTGTAATCGGCAACTTTTGGAGGAGAATTGAGGATGACATCCGGTGTACTGTTTGCCTGATAAGGCGTAAAATAGGAATGGACGATGCAAAAATCTATTTTGCCGCCGACCCTGGCAAACAGATCTTTGTTCCAGGTGGGCATCGCGGTGTTGACTTCCTGGTCGCAGACAACTCCAATGTTGATCTCTTTCCCGATCTGTTTTGCCGCTGCCCTCATCGAATCGATAAATACCAACGCATGCCTGCCGTACAAATCTCCGGTGATCCGTTTGGGCTGACCATCTTTATTGAGTGACTGATCTATTTCATAACCGGCCTCCCAG
>JAVHPO010000041.1:0-6302 GCA_036170635.1 Prolixibacteraceae bacterium
AATCCCCCTCGTTTGCAACGAGGGGTCAGCGGTCTGTCGTTTGCAACGACAAACACTACTCAGCGATATCCGCCAAAATCCAACCAAGGCTTTAATTATCCGATTAGCGAACCAAAGGAAGGATGCATTTGAGGTAAGAGTTAAAAACTCATAGCCGCAAACCCCTCGTTGCAAACGAGGGGGATCAGCAATGATCTCAGCGGTCTGTCGTTTGCAACGACAAACACTACTCAGCGATATCCGCCAAAATCCAACCAAGGCTTTAATTATCCGATTAGCGAACCAAAGGAAGGATGCATTTGAGGTAAGAGTTAAAAACTCATAGCCGCAAACCCCTCGTTGCAAACGAGGGGGATCAGCATTTCATTTTCAGTAAAACACATGATTGTCCGTTGTTTTTTTAGTGACCTATGTTCTATCCGTTGTCTCCTTTGTGGAAAACTTTGAACTATTTGTAACTTTGTCAGCAAATTTAATCGATAACACATTGAGAAAATTTATATACGAAACAATGGCTCTTCTGCTCACGGTGATGGCAATGGTGGGTTGCAAAACAGTTGAGCCGCAGATGCCTGCCGAAAAATACAACTATGTTCCGGTAAAGCCCCAGACCTCAGCGATAAGTCTGTTCGCCGATCTGGAGGTAGCCCGCCTGGAGTCGCTGGTCAACAGCAATACCGACAGTGTCTTGTACGACGACAACAGCCTCACCGACAACGGAGGAGACAATCTGATGCTCAAGGCCTGGAAAAACGGGCAGATCAAAATCTCCCTGCAGGATGATCTCCTCTCCTGGGAAATTCCGCTGCGCGTCTCTATCAAAAAATCTGTTTTCATGGTAGCTTTCAACCAACCTATCGGTGATATTGTTGAAGCAACCGGAGAGATCAACCTGAAATTCAAGACCAAACTATCCGTCAACAGCGACTGGAGCATTAAAACCATCACCTCATCAGATGATTATGAGTGGACAAAGAAACCAACGTTGAAGGTTGGAGGGATTACAATCCCGGTTACGCCAATCGCCTCCATCCTGTTAAAGGTCAATCTCGACAGCTATTCCAAAAAGATTGATGAGACAATAGTTGGTAGCCTTAATTTCAAACACTATGCCGAAAAGGGATGGCAAATGATGTTTGAACCAATGAAAATACCCGGAAATTACAATGCCTGGTTATCCATGACACCCACCTCCGTCTCCCTTCTGCCCATCAAAGGAAGCAACGGACACATCCGCTTTGGGACCAAAGTGACTGCCGACATCGAATGCACGCTCGACAAGCAGCCAACTGCCGGTAAAGTGACACCGCTTCCCAATCTGCAGCCTTTTGAGAATCCCGTCGATACCTTTCGCATCAACCTGTTAACCGATATTCCCTACCCTTCCATTGAACGACTCACTTTTGAAGAACTCCGTGATTCGAGCTACTCATTTGGAGATAAGCGCCTTAAATTCGAATCGTTGCGGGTTTATGGTTCGAATGGACACCTGACCGTCGAAACCAAAGTGAAGGGAAGCATCAAAGGCACAATCTACCTGACGGGTACACCCTATTTTCATCCGGCCGATACCACTTTGAGGATAAAGAACCTTAAATTCGACCTGAAGACCCGGAATTTATGGATGAAATCGGCCAAATGGCTCTTCAACGGAAAGATGGAACGAACCTTGACAGAGGCCATAGCCATTCCATTCAAGAGCAACATCAAGGATATTGAGAACAATCTCCAGGGTTACCTGAACCACCGAAAACTTGGGTACGGCTTCGAACTCAACAGCAATCTGACGAAAATCAGCGTTTCAGAGCTGATACTAACGCCAGAATCTGTCAAGGCCAATCTGCTCTTTTCAGGAAAGCTATCCCTTGGAATTGATGAAGGGGTTTTAAAATCCCCAACGGATCACCCATAGAAAAGAATTAGATTTTATCTTTTCATTCCACTATAATTGTTTGCATTTCTTTGTGAAACCTTCGTGTCTTGGTGTCTTTGTGGCAAGAAAAAATAGCCACTAAGTCTCAAAGGCACGAAGGTTTCACAAAGGGCAAAGCTTATAAAACAGTTTCCTATTCCTTGATGATCCTCATTTGGTAGAAGGAGCGGTAGACAAAAACTAGCGCAATCATCAAAAAGACCACTCCAACATAGGGAGATATTGATCTGAAACTCTCGTTGATAGCTATTTCCATCGCAAGAAGCCCAAACAAAGTGGTAAATTTAATGATTGGATTCAAAGCGACGGATGAAGTATCCTTAAATGGGTCGCCAACGGTATCACCCACCACGGTCGCATCATGCAGTGGTGTACCCTTCTCATTCAGGTCTACCTCACAAACCTTCTTGGTATTGTCCCAGCAACCTCCGGCATTGGCCATAAAAATGGCCTGAAACAGTCCGAAAACGGCCAACGAGATGAGGTAGCTGACGAAAAAGGAGACCGACATATTCCCTTCCGCACTTCCTGGCTGGGCCCAACCCGATGGTGCGGAGAAGAAGGCAAAAGCCAACGCAAATGAGAAGATGGCAATAAAGATGTTGATCATTCCGGCATGCGCGTAGTTGGTGCAGATGCGCACCACCTCTTTGGAAGTCGCGACAGAGGCCTTTGCATCCGCATCAAAATCGAGGTTGATGTTGTCCTTGATGTACTGGACAGCCCGGTAGGCGCCGGCTGTTACTGCTTGTATGGAGGCACCGGTAAACCAATAGACAACACTTCCTCCGGCCAGAAAACCCATGATTGTATAGGGATTTAGGAGACTAAGGATGAGTTCGGGCTTCACACCCAGGTTTTTCTGAATAATCAGAATAAGGGAAAATATCATGGTGGAGGCTCCAACCACAGCGGTACCAATCAACACAGGCTTTGCTGTAGCTTTGAAAGTATTTCCTGCTCCGTCGTTGGCTTCCAGGTAATGCTTGGCCTTTTCGAAATCAGGCTTAAATCCATACTCCTTCTTTATCTCCTGTTCAATATTCGGCAGCTTTTCAATCAGCGAAAGCTCATAAATGGATTGCGCGTTATCGGTAACCGGGCCATAACTATCGACGGCAATGGTAACAGGCCCCATTCCCAAAAAACCGAATGCAACCAGTCCAAACGCGAAAATTGAAGGATAAACCATCAGGTTGTTAGGAATATAACTACTGGCGATATAGGAAATGAACATCAGCGATACAAAGACAAGTCCCAGCCAGAAAGCGCTGAAATTGCCCGCGACCAGGCCGGAAAGGATGTTAAGCGATGCCCCGCCTTCGCGGGAAGCGGCAACCGTTTCAGCCACGTGGGTCGACTTTGGACTGGTAAATATTTTGGTGATTTCAGGAATAAGTGCCGCCCCAAACGTTCCGCAACTGATGATCGCCGAAAGTGTTACCCACAGATGGCCGGGCAGGTGTCCAATCAGGTAGTAGCTTGTTATGAATGTTACCACGATCGAAATAAGCGAAGTGAGCCATACCAGCATCGTCAGGGGTTCTTCAAAATCAATGTCCTCTTTGTTTTCATGAAATAGTTTGGTAAACTGCTTGTTCAGATGAAATGCCCCGATCGAGGTAACCACCATCAGAATCCGCATGGAAAAAATCCAGGTCAGAAAGGTGCTTTGGAACATGATTTTCTCACTTTCCGGCAAACTTTGTCCGATGGCAAGCACGATAAAGCTGATCAGCGCGACTCCGGTTACACCGTAGGTTTCAAAACCATCCGCCGTCGGACCCACACTGTCGCCGGCATTGTCTCCGGCACAATCAGCGATAACTCCCGGATTTCTGGGATCGTCCTCCCGTATCTTGAAATAGATTTTCATCAAATCGCTGCCTATGTCGGCAATTTTGGTGAAAATTCCCCCCGCGATACGAAGCGCGCTTGCCCCCAACGATTCGCCAATGGCGAACCCGATAAATGCGGCGCCGGCCATCTCCCTGGGGACGAAGAGCAAGATAATCAGCATCATGATAAGTTCAACGCAAATCAGCATCACCCCAATACTCATCCCGGCATCCAGCGGAATATTCAGCAATTTCACCGGCTTTCGCTGCAGGGAGGCAAATGCCATGCGACTATTGGCATAGGTATTCATCCGGATTCCAAACCAGGCAACACTGTATGATCCAAGGATTCCAATGAGGGTCCAGAAGAGAATAAGT
This sequence comes from Prolixibacteraceae bacterium, assembly GCA_036170635.1. Taxonomy (GTDB): domain Bacteria; phylum Bacteroidota; class Bacteroidia; order Bacteroidales; family Prolixibacteraceae; genus CAINVV01. The sequence continues at coordinate 4,150 of JAVHPO010000041.1, forward strand.
GCCACTTGCGATAGCAAATAACTTTGCAGAAAACCGAAGTAAAAACCGATGATACTGCCAATCACTACAAACAAAACAACGATAAATTTTCCCTGTTGGATCAGATAGGTCTTGCAGGTCTCGAAAATCACCTCCGAAACTTCAAGCATGGAGGGGTGCGCGGCCATTCGCTTTATTTTGAAGAATATATAGAGGCCAAAAGCAATTCCGAGAAAGCAGACCACAAATCCCATCAACAAAAGGTTGTTTTGTTGGGAAGACAATTGGGGAATAACCAGATCGGCTTCACTGGCGTTTGTAACAATAGATGTAAGCAAAGCGAGAAGTAGTACAACAAATTTTTTCATGGGCATTTCATAGTTTTAGGTAGTTTCATTAGCTTGGTTAATGCTCCCAAATATATAAAACCAAATAGTTAAATAACTAGACTTTTGTCATAAATATTAAATTAATGTTAACTTTTTTATTTCACAAGAAAAAAATCAATGATGTATCGATTTTTTTTAGCATGAAAATTAAGATATTCTAAGAAATTGTTTAGGTTTGGTTCAGATGATATTACCTGTTCAACCCTTTCGGGGTTGTCGCTTCATTTGTATGATTATCCGTGGGTTCCACCCACGGTTATTCATATTAAACCCTTTTCCGGGTTTTTCGAATCAAAAGTCCGAAGGACTTGAACATGAATAACCCCCGGTGAAACCGGGGGTTATGGTAGACTAAGATCATGAACCCCGAAGTGGGTTCAACAATTCTGTTATACAACTCTCATAGTTTTTGCCTATTCATCTCTAAAAAAAACACCTGCAGCAATTGGCTACAGGTGTTTGGCTTTTAAAGTACACCTTCAGGGTACTTTGTCCGAATTTGGGAATTGGATATAATACCTGCAATTAGTCGGATACCCCGGCAGGATTACCTCCCGAATTTTTCCATTGATAGGCGTGAGGCCATTTCGAAGTTTCAGTGGTAACTGAGGTATGACAGACATTGCATGCCATTTTCGTCTCAGCAGTGACGCTGCCGTGCCTGCTTGTAAATTCACTCATATCATTGATTCCCCGTGAGCTCGTATGACAGATGCCACAACTTCCGATAGATTTGACCGGCCGCGTGGAACCCTGGTATTGAATCTCCTGGTAGTTGTCTTTCGCGACCAGTGAAGGAACCATCGCATGCGGACTTCCGTGGCATGCAGAGCAGAAAAGATTGCCGTGACCATGGCTATTTCTGTAAAGTGCCGTCCCTGTATCAACTCCTGATACACCTGGGTGACAACTTACACAACCAGGCTCATTCGCCCATGGAATTCGGTCTGAAGCGATGGTTGAGGCCACATTGGCCATGCTTCCGTGACAGGTGGTACAATTTCCGTCAGCTGCCGTGTGGCGCGCACTGCGGCTGCATTTGGTGGTAGCGCCCGGGTGGCAATCATAACAGGTTGCACCTTTGGTGGCGTGAAAGCCGTGAATCGCCTGTGACAAATATTTGCCTGAGCTACCCGGAGAGGTTGCTCCCAATGCCGGCGAACCGTGGCAACTGGCACAAAGCACCGGTTTACTGCTCATCAGATGGGTAGCATGCGCCAGGTCGTGTTTGGTCAGAATGTCGTCGAACGCATTGGCGCCATGGCATTTGGCACAATTAATCTCATCGGAGGTAGGAATGGTCGTTTTTGTCGTAGCGACGATTTTCCCTGTTGCATCTTTTACCGTAATGGTTGCCTGCTGGTAAGGATCTTTGACACCTGAGTCATAAACAGGAACAACAGGAATACCCTCAGCGCTAAAGTAACCTGTATTGGCTTTCATAAGGCCTGAAAGGCCATTCCCTGTCAGTCCGATTCAGACAGTGCATACCCAGATCGTTCCATGCAAAAACCACATAGGTACTATTCCCTCCCAACACCACACTGCTTGTGGTTCCGGCCTTTTCAACAGGAACACCGGACGATCCTGATAAATCCTCCCGGGTAACCTTCGAACATCCCCAGGTTACGATGGACAAAAGCATCGCCACTTTCCATCCTGAATAGAATTTTCTCATTTCTAAAATTTAATAATTCAATTCGCTAGAATGCTGGTATCAAGCGAATTTACCGGAATTTAAAAGATTTTGTTTCGTCAGGAAAACAAATTCAGTATAATCCCTTG
>JAVHPO010000042.1:0-6267 GCA_036170635.1 Prolixibacteraceae bacterium
ATATTTGGTCATATCAGCAGTTCCCACAAAGTTATCTTCTCTCCAGAAATCAGCGAATCCTGAAAAGGTAACTTTGTTTTTAAGCATCTGGATAGCCCAAACACCGGTGATCTGAAATGATGAACTGTTTTTGTCCTGGATGGTTTTGTACAATGCCTGAAGGGTAAATACTTTTGAGAAATCCTTGGTATTCCAGGTATATTGTCCACCCAAAAGCCATGCATTGTTGATCTGGTAGGCTCCATTCAGAGGAGTAGATGTAGTGAACTGTCCAAAACCACCATTGTATTCAACATGAAATGCAAACGGACTTTTCCAAAATTTCAAAGCGCGTGAAATCTCCATGTAAGCCATACTAACCCCATGAACATTCCTTTCGCCGTAATTCATGTCTATGAAAAAGAAGCTGCTTCCCCATTTGTCTGGTTTGAACATCTCAACATGGGTCCATGGGAACTTACGATCTTTGCCCAGATCATAATGCAATTGAACATTTTGAGCCTTGATTATGGAAGCTGATACAAAAATCATCAGGAGTAAAAGAATCATTTTCATACGTATATAATTGGTTCTTTATTGCTGTATGGAACCCTCAAAGTAATATACATCTTCTTTTGTGAGCATTTGCTCATGAGGGCTTCATTCGGATTTTTTATTTTAACATATTAAAAACTACGCAAAAGTAAAAATTAATTGGCACTTTCGAACAGCCATATAGTATTGTGAATGTGCGCTATACGAAATATCGATTACTTAAAAATCGATTTTGAAGCGGTAAAACCCGACTCTTAAACGGATCCGCATTCTTCAATTGACCTGTTGAAAAAATGGTTTACAGGGAGCAATAACCGAAAGACCTGTGCACTCTTTTCAATAAAATTCTCCGAAAGCAACTCCTTTTCCGTAATGCTTTTCCCAAAACCAAAGGAACGGTTTCTGATCAATGATATATGCTCCCAATCTTTGGGGAAGCCTTTGGGAGCCGTTTTAAGCGGATCGAAATAGTGCTGGTCGAAAGTAGATATGAATAGCTCATTCCCGATGAGTTGACGATACTCTTCGGTGTGGTAATAGATTTCCTGCCGGATGGCGGCAAGGTGCTCCGGTAATGGCATGTAAACTCCTCCGGAGACAAAGTACTCACCCGGTTGAATGTGCAGATAATAACCGGCAAAGCCCGATTTTCTTCCACCTCTGGCGATATAGCTTCCGTAATTCGTTTTAAACGGTCGCTTATCATTCGAAAAACGAACATCCCTGAAGATTCTGAACATGCAATCTTTGGGTTGAAGCAGTGGTACTTCCGTATCAAACTTCCTGATTTCATCGATTAAAGATGCAGTAATATCCAGGAAGTCCTTTCGTGTTTTTTCGTAGCGGTTCCGGTTTGCATCGAACCATTCCCTTTGATTATTGAGATCAAGCTCTTTTAAAAACTGGAGAATATCTTTCATAAGAGTGCTGAATTTAATGACTATCAAAAATAATCAAATCAGGGGATCAATGTAAGTTCGGAAAGTTATTTTTGTATAAGGAATCGAGGTAAAAAGTGATAATGAAAAAGAATGAATAAATGTGTCATCATTGTAGCAGGAGGAAATGGATCCAGAATGGGGGGCAATCTTCCAAAACAATTTCTTTTACTGGAAAACTATCCTCTCCTCATGTGGACCATTTTATGTTTCATTGAATATGATCCAACCATATCAGTTGTAGCTGTACTGCCTGAATCGCAAATCAATTATTGGAAAGAGTTGTGCCTCAAATACAATTTCACTCATCCGCATCGGGTAGTTGCCGGAGGTGAAACAAGATTTCAATCAGTCAAAAATGGATTGGAGATCCTGGGAATAAGCGATTTAGTAGCAATCCATGATGGTGTCCGACCTCTGGTGTCGCGACTTACCATTTCGAACTGTTTCATTCAGGCCGAAGATTCAGGGGCAGCTATTCCGGTTGTTCCGGTAAACGAAACGCTAAGAACCGGAACGATGGAACAATCTCAAACAGTTGACAGAGGTAGTTATTATACCGTTCAAACCCCTCAGGTATTCAAAGTTGAAATCATCAACGCCGCCTATACCCAAACCTGGGAACCGGCTTTCACAGATGATGCCTCTGTTGTTGAACGGGCCGGATACCAGATTCGAATGGTTTTGGGCAACAGGGATAACATCAAAATTACCCACCCGGAAGATCTGGCCGTTGCCTGTGAATACCTAAAACAAAAGAAAGGCACCATCTAATGCCTTTCTTTTATCGGAAAACTAAATCCGATACACTAAATCCTGAAGGAATCAAATCTGAATATCTGGTTATGATTTATACAAACCGGGGTAATATGCGGCAATCAGGTTTAAATGATCAAGTGTTTCGGTTATCCCTCTCGCTAAAATCCTTTGGCTGTAAAATTCAGTTTTGTTTACACTATCCAGCGTGATTGGAAACCCATTGTATAAAAGATCATTGTCCAACAACTTGACTCCGAAATAGACTCCGTTACATTCATACTGGATGGGTAACTTGTCTGACAAAATATAATACTTTTTGCATTTTTTCTCTTTGTCAAGAGCTACAATGACTGTTAAGCCATTCTTTTCGTAGGAAATCTGATACAGATCCAGTTCCTTGTCTTTAAAAGACATATGGTTATCCAATGCTTCAATTTTATAATCTCCAAATTGAGAATTAGAATGACCCTCAAACAATATCCGATTGGCAAAAGAGGCCAAACTGATTATCAGGATCAATGCTGTAGTTAAAAAAATTCTTTTCATGACTAATAAATTTAAAAAAAGTGATTTAAAAAATTCAATTTCTGTTCAACTTGCAAGTCAACTATAAGACGCCTGACATTTTTATTCGTTACAAATCCGAAACACTCCATTCAATTTGTATAAATTCCAGATAAGATCATTTTCGAGGATCAAATTCCTTTTTTTTTGACATCTGAAAACTCATATATAATTGATTTTGTGGTAAATATAAAATATTTTCACAATTAACCAAATCAAAAATTCCCAGTTTGAATTTCTGAAATAACTTCACTTTTTTAACCTTTTATTAACCATTTTTTAACTATTCCCAGGGATGATATACCAGATTCGATATGGTTTTAATTGTCAGCCACCAAAAAATATTGAATACCTAAACACTTATGTTTGGACTTTAGGCCCGCCGATGATGAAAATCCGGCAAATTGCACCTAACCTTTGATAAACAAATTATTATCAGTTGGACAATAATTCGTTAAATTTGTAGACAATGGATTTTATACCTTGAGAAACAATCAATACATTCATCCAAATACTTGAAAAAAATGGAAAAAAAACAGGAAGAGGGTAGAAGGATTTTTTTAAAGAACCTTGGTCTGCTGACTGGGGTGATGGTTTTACCAACCGGCCAGCTTGCTTTTGGAAAAGCCAAAAAGCAACAGATGAAACTTGGATTTGTAACCTATTTGTGGGGCAAAGACTGGGATCAGGATACGCTCATTAAAAATCTTAGTGCTTCAGCCATCCATGGTGTAGAACTCCGGGTGGAACATGCTCACAAAGTATCCACAGCCTTAACCGCAGAAGAACGCAAAACTGTCAGGAAAAAATTCAGTGATAGTCCCGTTCAAATCATTGGCATGGGAACAAACCAGCAGTACGATTATCCGGAACCAGCCAAATTGCGTGAATCCATTGAACAAACCAAGGCTTTTTTCCAACTCAGTCACGACATTGGGGGTTTGGGTGTAAAGGTTAAACCCAATCAGTTCAGGGCGGGTATTCCCCACGGGAAGACCATCGAACAGATCGGTCTGGCTTTGAATGAACTGGCAAAATTTGGGGCAGACATGGGACAAAAGCTTCGGTTAGAGGTACATGGCAATGAGACCCAGGAACTGCCCAATATCAAGGCCATCATGGATGTAGCCAACCATCCGAATGCAACTGTGTGCTGGAATTGCAACGCCCAGGATCTAAATGGGAAGGGATTGGAAGCCAATTTCAACCTGGTAAAAGACCGCCTTGGCGATATCTGCCATGTCAGGGAACTTGATGATACCACCTATCCTTACCAGGATTTGATGAATCTGTTTCTCAAAAACAAGTATGAGGGTTGGGTTCTTCTTGAGTGCAGAACTGACCCGGCAGACAAGGTCAAAGCGCTGATCAGCCAAAGGGAGATCTTTGAGAAAATGACAGGAAAGAGTTGAGAGATGAGAACTGAGAGTTGAGAGCTGAGCGCTGAGAATAGTAAGTTATTTATTTCTACCTTTATCAAACATGTATTCTTATTACAAAACTAAAATTATAACCATATGAAAAGAAATCCCATTCCTGGAAACAGCAGCCTTTTACTTGTTGCCGGAATTCTTTGCGCTGTTTATCTGCTTCCATTGGCAGGGAAAGCACAATCAGGTGATGTGGTTGGGAAAACCATGACCTCACTGATGATCTCCGACGCGAACAATCAACCCAAACAGATTCCTTTTGTTGGTGAAAAGGTATTGCTGCTCCAATACACCGATCCTGATGTGAAAGATGTCAACGACAAGCTCTCCGATGCCGTTAAGGCCAGAAAATTTGACGAAAAACTTTACCAGGGAATCGGAATTGCCAACTGCAAGGATACCTGGATTCCAAATGCCGGTATCCGGATGAAAGCAAGACAAAAAGAGAAACAATACGCCGGTTCGGTTATTCTGCTTGATGAGTCACGTGTTTTGCCAACGGCCCTGGGACTTGGTGATTGCAACGGAAAAGGAGTACTCCTAATCGTTGGGAAAGACAAAGTCATTAAATACATGAAAATGATTTCTACCGAAGAAGAGAGTCAAAAAGCGACTGCCGAGGTGATTGGCATCATCGAAGCTGAGATGAAGAAGTAATAAAAAAAGGCCTTCCAGCCTTTTTTATTACTTCAGTTTATCAAATAGCCTCCTGAGGTTAACCTGACCGGCAATAATTGATTTTACCTGGTCAATGGCAACCCGCTCCTGTTCCATGGAATCGCGGTAGCGTATGGTTACGGTATTGTCGTCCATGGACTGGTGATCAACTGTCACACAAAATGGCGTCCCTATGGCATCTTGGCGCCTGTATCGCTTCCCGATAGAATCCTTTTCGTCGTACTGACAATTGAATTCGAACTTAAGCTCATCAACGATTTCACGGGCCTTTTCGGGAAGTCCCTCCTTTTTGATCAAAGGCATTACACAAAGTTTGACAGGAGCCAACGGTGCAGGAAGCCTAAGCACTACGCGGGTATCTTTTTTGCCATCGCTGCCTTCGATCTCCTCTTCGAAATAGGAGGCAGACATAATTTGCAGAAACATCCTGTCGACACCAATTGAGGTCTCCACGACGAATGGGACGTATGATTCATTGAGCTCGGGATCGAAATACTGGATTTTCTTGCCCGAAAATTTTTGGTGCTGCGAGAGATCAAAATCGGTACGCGAATGAATTCCCTCCACCTCTTTGAATCCAAATGGAAATTTAAACTCGATGTCGACCGCGGCATTGGCATAATGGGCCAACTTTTCATGCTCATGGAAACGGTAATTGGATTCGCCGAAACCGAGGGCTTTGTGCCATTTGATCCGTGTCTCCTTCCATTGCTCAAACCATTTTAGTTCTGTGCCGGGGCGTACAAAAAATTGCATCTCCATCTGCTCAAACTCCCTCATCCGGAAGATAAACTGACGTGCCACAATTTCGTTGCGGAAGGCCTTGCCTATCTGGGCGATCCCGAAAGGGATTTTCATCCTTCCTGTCTTCTGTACGTTCAGATAATTCACAAAGATGCCCTGCGCTGTCTCAGGTCGAAGGTATATTTTCAACGAACTATCTGCTGTCGAGCCCATCTCGGTAGAAAACATCAGGTTAAACTGACGAACTTCGGTCCAGTTTCGGGTACCGGACACCGGACAAACTATTTCGTTGTCTTCAATAATCTGTTTCAACTCAACCAAATCAGCATTGTTCAAGGCATTGGCAAACCTGGTATGCAAATCACTCCATTTCTGCTGATTCTCGAGAACTCTTGGATTGGTTTCCCTGAAAACTTTTTCATCAAAGGATTCACCAAAACGGCCCCGCGCCTTTTCAACCTCTTTGTCTATTTTGCCTTCAATTTTAGCCAGCTCCTCTTCAATCAGCACATCTGCACGATACCTTTTCTTGGAGTCCTTGTTATCGATCAAGGGATCATTGAATGCGTCCACATGGCCGGAGGCCTTCCAAATGGTCGGGTGCATAAAAATCGCAGAAT
>JAVHPO010000043.1:0-6256 GCA_036170635.1 Prolixibacteraceae bacterium
ATTCATTTTGAACCTTACGCGAAAATTCCATCTTCCGGCCAGGCTGCCGGAAGTTTAAACCGTACCACCACAGGAATTAATTTTAAAATTTCTTTCTAACTGGAAGGACGATCCTCTCAATAGCAAACAAGGATTACACATGCCAAAATAACTTGGATATTTTGTAGCGTTTCCCTGATTCGGCATCGTATTGATTAAAAAAGACTAATTAATAGTTATATGAAAAAATATTTCTTCTTAGCAGTTGTATTGATTTCCCTGATCGGATGTTTCCAAATTAACGATTTTGGCCGGCAAGAGGTAGATCCTCCTATGTTGGGCAGTCAACTGATCTTTCAGTCAGAATATACAAATCATGCATGGGGATATAGCCATTTCGGATGGATGATGGATGGTTCAGGCATCGTGAAAAGATTTCAGAAAAATGCGCCTTGGGTATTTCCGGATTCGCTAGGTTATGTCTCTGAGAAAGATATGCAGAAAAATCTGAACGTCTGTGATTCTCTCCTGGAACATGTAGCTTCTAACGAGCTCCTGCATTATACCGCCAAGGCGCTGACATGCGTTGATGGCCCAATGACAAATCCCAAAATGACGATGGCAGATGCCGGAGAACATATTTATGCTTTTTACCGCTACGAAGCCGATCGCAAGAGGTACAAACGGGTGATTCTCTCTATGGTCGGAGACTGGTCACAGGAGAACCTTGCGCCAAATTCAAAAGAGGTGGTCGACTGGATGAAGACAATAAAATAATGAGCATGATGTATACAAAATTTTCTCTCTTATTTCTTTTGGGTACAGTCTTCACGGTAGGTTGTGCAAAGGAAACAGTACCTTCACCAGAAGTGAAACAAATCGTGATGAGCGATAAGTCGCTAAAATTGGTCAAGGCCAGTAATTCTCTCAGTTTTTCCCTTCTGAATAAAGCCCTTGACGGAACAATCGAAAACCGTATGATATCTCCGCTTAGCGTCTCTACGGCACTTTCGATGGCCCTCAATGGCGCTTCCGGGACCACGCTCACCGCCATTCAGAAAACCCTTGGCCTCGATGGTTTGACCAAAGATGAGATCAATACCATAAGTCACGATTTATCGGTGGCCCTGCAAAAAGCCGATCCAAATGTCGTAATGAACATTGCCAACTCCATTTGGATCAGAAAAAACTTTACGGTACTGGATCCCTTTATCACTGCCAATCAGACCTATTACGATGCACAGGTTTCAAAGCTGGATTTCAACACAGCAGCGCTTTCTACCATCAACAAATGGGTGAGCGACAAGACCAACGGGAAGATCCCTACTATTTTGTCGAGCATCGCAGACAACGAAATCATGTTTTTGATCAATGCCATCTACTTCAACGGGAAATGGAAATATCAATTTGAAACCTCCAAAACTGCCAGCGAGAAGTTTGCATGTACCGACCAAAGAATCATTTTGGTACCCATGATGAAAATGGAAAGTAGCTTTGGCTATGCTGTCCAACCTGGGTTCAAAGCGCTGAAAATGCCTTATGGAGCGGATAAATTCCAGATGATCCTTTTGCTTCCGGAAGATGGAACCAGCCCTGATAAACTGGCAGCTAATTTGAATTCAGAAAAATGGGCAACCTTGAACGCAGCCCTGCAAACGAAGACAAAGCTTCCGGTCTGGATCCCCAAATGGAAATTTTCGTGGGACATAACCCTGAATGGGATTCTTTCCTCTTTGGGAATGGATGTGGCTTTTGACCCAAACAAAGCCAATTTCTCCGGCATCAATGCTGAAAATCAGTTGTACATCACAAAGGTCATTCACAAAACCTACATAGATGTCTCAGAGTCGGGAACGGAAGCTGCCGCTGTAACTTCGGTCGGAGTCGGAACCACCAGCATGCCGGTTGACCCCCCCTCCTTCTATGCGATCCGCCCATTCCTCTTTTTTATCACGGAGGAGGATACGGGAGCCATTCTTTTTTCAGGGAAAGTTGAAAATCCTTTATTAACCAATTAAACCATGAGAATACCAACCCTTATCCTGACAATTTTCTTTTCGCTGACGCTTTTTGCACAAGGACGCAAAAGGGATCTCGTTTACCTGAAAAATGGAAGCATCATTCGGGGGACCATCATCCTGCAAGATCCTGGGAAAATGATTAAAGTGAAGACACCTGACAGAAACTTGTGGGTTTTTGCCTATGATCAAGTTGACAGTATTGCCCGGGTGGTAAAAGTGAAAAGCCCTCAAAAAGCCGGCTATTTCAATCTCACCGAAATAGGTGTTTTAGCAGGTAATTCGGCTAATTATAAAAAAGACCCTTTTGCCTTTTTAAACATCAACAGCTGGAAGTTTGAAAATGGATTCTCAACAGGGATAGGAGTTGGTGTCGAATTCTTTGAAGAGACCTATCTGCCTGTTGTTGCCGATTTCAGGTACTACATTCGAAATTTTGGCGCCATGCCGTTTGTTTCCCTTCAGGGCGGTTATTCAATCCCATTGGGTGGAACTTACTCACAGCAAGTCTATTACAGCTCTCCGGTTACGTGGGATGTCTTGGCACCAAGGCCACCTGTAATGACAACCACAGATATCTCTGCCAGGGGAGGTTGGTTGCTTAATCCGGCCATTGGGATTCAGGCTCCCATCAATGGAAACCTTGCGCTTACTTTTAGCGCGGGATACCGCATGATGCGACACCGCTACGGTAAAGATGACACCTACAAACTGGACGTTGATTACAACCGTCTATCCCTTAAAGTTGGCCTACTATTTAAATAAAAAAACCTATGAAAAATTCAACCAAAAATAGTTTGATACCGTTCATGTTGCTGGTAGTTTTATTTTCCGCATGCAAAGATAAATTCACCGAACAGTACCTCGAGCTCGAACCGGTCTACATGGGTTACCAGGAGTTCAGGGCGTCAGTGAAAATGGTCAGCCAGCAAGATTTGGTTAAACCCGGGAAAATTTATGTTATGGGTAACTATCTGTTCATCAACGAACGAATGAAAGGCATTCACATGTACAACAATGCCAATCCAGCTTCTCCACAATACATCGGATTTGTTAATATTCCCGGCAATGTCGACATCGTCGTAAAAAACAATGTAATGTATGCAGACAGTTATATAGATCTGGTCGCTATCGACATAACCAATCCGGCGCAAGCCAGGGAAGTTGGGAGGATTAAAGGTATCTTCCCTTATTCGGTTCCTCCATCCGAGGAAGCGAGCTATCGTACAGGTCAGGTAGATGATACCAAAGGGGTAGTTGTGGGCTGGAACGTAAAAACGGTTCGAAAAGAGATCAATACAACCAGTTATCCGGTTTATCCCATCTATTACAGTTACGGTTTTTCGGCAAAGATGGATGCCCTTTCTAGCAATGTGGCGGCAGGAACTCAGGCCGCTGGCGCATCTGCTGCCGGAGTTGGCGGTTCGATGGCCAGGTTCGGATTGACCGGAAATAATTTGGTCGCCGTCGATAACCACACCTATTACAACATCAATTTATCGGATGCCATAAACCCCAAACTGGAATCACAGTCACAAATCAATTGGGGAATAGAGACCATGTTCCTCTATTCAAAGTATATGTTTTTGGGCACAACTACAGGGATGCAGGTGTACGACCTATCTGATTTGAACAAACCTGCTTATGTATCCTCTTTCTGGCACGCCACTGGCTGCGATCCGGTTGTAGTACAGAACAACAGGGCGTATGTCACCATACGGGGAGGTAATATTTGCGGTAGCAACATCAACCGGATGGATGTGCTTGATGTGACCAATATACTGAAACCAACACTGATCCGTTCCTACAACATGGACAACCCCTACGGTCTGGGCATCAGTGGCGACATCCTTTTCGTTTGCGACGGTACCTCCGGATTAAAAGTGTACGATGCTTCCGATCCATGGCTGATTAGCGAACACATTCTGGCCAGCTTTCCCAAAATTCAGGCCTACGATGTGATACCCCTTGGGACCTCCCTGCTGATGATTGGGAACGACGGTTTCTACCAGTATGATTACTCCAATGTGAACAATCTAAAACAGATCAGTGTGATTAAGGTGAAGAAGTGAACTAAAGTGACTAAAGTGCCTAGAGTGCCTAAAGTTATGGACTCCCTAAATTTCAGGAAGGGGCGAAGTACTTTAGGCACTTTCGTGTATATCAGACATTTTTTCCAAACCTTTCTGCAACCTTTTTCGCTTTTCCATCATCTTTATATTATAACCTATTTAACCTAAATAATGAAGATTACCCTATTCGCTTTGGCTTTGTTTCTCTCGTTCTCCCTTTTTGGTCAGGGTAGAAAACGGGATGTTGTCTACCTGAAAAATGGAACTGTTTTGCGCGGAACCATTGTGTTGCAGGATCCTGGTAAGCTGATCCAATTAAGGACAACCGACTATAGTTTGTGGGTTTTTAAAATGGATCAGATAGACAGCATCGCACGGCCGGTACGAATGGTATTCAACCGCAAAACCGGATATTTCAATCTGACTGAATTGGGTTTTTTACAAGGAAGCGATCCGAATGCCAGATTTATTCCCCGTTCCCTGCTCAACATCAGCCAATGGAAATTTGAAAATGGCCTGGCTCCCGGCATTGGGTTTGGGCTAGAATATTCGAATGAAACTTATCTGCCTGTTGTGGCCGACATCAGGTATTATTTGAGAGACAAGCAACCAATGCCATATTTCTCTTTTCAGACGGGATATTCCATCCCATTGGATCCGCATGAAGTCAATGACCTGGGACAGAGTAGTGTACATAATTCTGGAGCAAAAGCCAGAGGCGGATTTCTGCTTAACCCGGCAATTGGTATTCAAACCCCTCTCAACGAGAATCTTGCGCTGACTTTTAGTGCAGGTTACCGATGGATGAAGTACCATTATAGCGGGAATAACAATTACCGGATGGACTTCTATTTCAATCGCTTGTCTTTGAAAATTGGATTACTTTTTAAATAGAACCTGACATGAAAAAATATATTCTAAATAGCATCGTATCTATCTTTTTTTTAGGATTGATCCTTGGCGGATGCAGGGATAAATTCTCCGAACAGTACCTGGCACTTGAGCCGGTCTATTTAAGCTTCGCAGACCTGAGGGCTTCCGTGAAAGTTATTAGCCAGCAGGATCTTGTGAATCCGGGTAAAATCTACACCTTCGGTAACTACATCTTCATCAATGAGGTGATGAAAGGGGTGCATGTTTACAACAACATCAATCCGACGACACCTCAATATGTTGGCTTCCTAAATATTCCAGGAAATATTGACATGGTTGTGAAAAATAATATACTGTACGCAGACAGCTACGTTGACCTTGTGGCTATTGATATTACGGATCCATCCAATGCCAAAGAGATTGGCAGGGTAAAGAATGTTTTTTATTATGATTTGCCTGCCAAAACAGAAACAGGATACCAGACCAGCGGGATAGATTACAACCTCGGTATTGTGGTTGATTGGGAGTTAAAGCATGTTAGCAAAGAGACTTATGTCAGATATACACAGGATGACTTCAGGCAAATTAATACCAAGCTAGATGCATTGGCAAGTGTGGCTCCTGGTTCAGGCGCTGGAGGATCAATGGCCAGATTCGGGTTGACCGAAAATTCGCTGGTTGCAATTGGGAAATACTTCGGCTATAACCTTTACTATAATTTTGATCTGACAGAACCCGGGAACCCAAAACTATTGCTTAAATCCGTGCTTAGACCGGGTGTCGAAACGATGTTCCTGGCCGGGAAGAATATGTTTTTGGGAACAGCAAATGGAATGGATGTCTATGATCTCAGCGATCCGGTAAAGCCGGTCTACCTCTCTACCTTCTGGCATGCGACCGGTTGTGATCCGGTGGTAGTGCAAAACAACAGGGCTTATGTGACCATTCGAAGTGGGGTTACCTGCGCAAACAGATCAATTAATGAACTTAGTGTGTTGGATATCACAAATGTTACCTACCCGGTTCTCTTGCGCACCTACCCAATGGACAACCCCCATGGGCTGGGCATCAGTGACGATATCCTTTTCATTTGTGATGGAACCTCAGGACTAAAAGTGTACAACGCAGCTGATCCATATCTGATCTCCGAGCACCTGCTGGCAAAATTTCCCGGCATCAATGCTTATGATGTTATTCCGCTGGGCAAGTCACTTTTGATGATCGGAAGTGATGGTTTTTACCAGTATGATTATTCGGATTTGAAGAACATAAAGGAGATCAGTGTGATAAAGGTGAAGAAATAAGAAGTGCCTA
>JAVHPO010000044.1:0-6246 GCA_036170635.1 Prolixibacteraceae bacterium
TGACTGACGGAAAGCTTGCCAGTCACCTAAAAACGCTGGAACAACAGGAAATTGTTGTGGTTTCAAAGCAATTTGTAGGTCGGAAGCCAAGTACAACCTACACGGCAACTGAGCGCGGAAAGGTATTGTTTCGCCAACATTTGGCGGCATTGGAAAAACTGATAAACAATCAATAATTTTTTTTATTTCAAACTTTGTACTTCAAAGTACTTTTAAAAATTTAAAAATGGAAACAAAAGGTATTCAACAGTTCTTGAATAGTTACAGTGTTAAGATGATAATTGTATCAGGATTGGCCATTTTGCTGCTTATCCCGTCGTTTTTGATTCAGGATGTTATTCGCGAGCGGATTGCCCTGAGCCAAAAGGTGAAAAATGAACTTTACGCCCAATGGGGAGGAAAACAGGTAGTTGCCGGTCCGGTATTGAATGTTCCGTATTCGGTGACTGAACCGGGGGAGAACAATCAGGGAATCAATGAACGACATGGGGTGGCTCATTTTCTGCCCAACACCTTGAATACGGACGGTGTTCTTTACCCGGAAACCAGGAAGAGAGGAATTTACGAAGTTGTTGTTTACGAAGGAATGATCAAATTGATGGGATTGTTTGCACAGCCTGATGTTTTGCAACTGGATCTTCCAAATGCAAACTTCAACTGGAGTGCGGCCTATTTCACCATTGGGATTTCAGATATGCGGGGTATTAAGAATCTGCCGGAATTGGTTATAAATGGTCAGAAATGCAAAGTTGATCCGGGCGTTGCCGATAATGATTTGTTCCTGTCGGGTATTACTGTAAAGGCCAATTCCGTTGATATGAAACAGGCCATGGATTTTGAAATAGAACTGGTTTTAAACGGATCGGAGGATCTGTCCGTGGAAGCCCTTGGCAAGACATCAGAAGTTACCATGAAGTCTGACTGGGCACAACCGAGCTTTACGGGTGTATTTCTTCCTGCCAATCGTCAGGTAACAGCCAAAGGATTTACGGCTGATTGGCACGTGACCCACCTTAACCGTAATTTTCCACAGCAATGGGTCGACAGGAAATACAATACACATGAGGCTAAACTGGGTGTTGAGCTACTCCTTCCTATTGATCATTACCAAAAATCTATGCGCTCGGTAAAATATGCCATCTTGTTTATCGCCCTGAATTTTATCATTTTTATTTTCCTGGAAATTAGAAGCAAGGCCAGGATCCATCCCTTCCAATATTCGTTGGTGGCTTTTGCGTTGCTGATTTTCTATTCGCTGCTAACCTCCATTGGCGAGCAAATCGGGTTCAACTGGGCTTACTTAATTTCGGCCGTGGCAGTCACATCGTTGATTTCGTGGTATTCTTTTAGCATGCTGCGAAATGTACATACGGTTGCATGGGTCACTCTTCTGCAAACAGGGCTCTATTTGTTCCTGTTTACCATTTTGCAGTTGCAGGATTACGCCCTGCTTGCCGGGAGCATCGGATTGTTTGTCATCCTGGCCATTGTAATGCGCGCATCGCAACAAATTAAATGGTATTCGGAGGGTTAAGCGAACAACCATTCTGCGTTTTTGACCACTGTCGCCAAGATTTTTTAATGAGGAAACAGAACAAAAGGGGAAATTGATCTTTTGTTCTGTTTCCTCATTTTATTCCGGTGTATATGCAAAAAATTGTAATGAATGCAAAAATATTTCAGTAGAAAGAAGATCCATTGGCTTTTAAAAAAACAGGATAAAACGAAAGAATTCCCTTGTCGGATGTTAACTCGCTTTCATCTTATAATCAACACTAAACCAGGCATATCATAGATTGGTACAGCCTCCTTTTCGATCGATTGCATCGATCCGACACCCTGCGAAATCACCGTACTTCGCATTCAACCAAAATCGTCGGTTTAAAAAAAATTGTAATTAACTTAAAAAAAATGGGGTTTTATTGAAACATTAATCAGGATTCAGACTATAAAAGGTTTTTATTCTTAACCAGATTAAATAAGAATTAACCACATGAAAATCCTATTAAAGTTTATTACAGTTACCATTTTTCTGGTATTCATTCAAGAAATTGGTATGGCACAGTCATTAGATGACCAGTCCAAAGTATTACAAAAATGCATTGACCCTTTGGCATTGCAGCCCTATTATCCACTTGATGCAACCGGTAATCCGGATCAAATTTACATCATGCAGTACGCCGTTGCTTTTCCGGTTGGGTTAAATGTATCAAAATCGGGCAAAGCGGTCCTATTTATGTCTCGTGATGAGATTATCCTGAACAAAGTAAAATCCTACTTCATTTTCCGAAGTTTTGATATTACCGGTAATGTGGCCAAGGCCTCCTTTAGTTATTTCTATTCATTTGATTATGCCACCAATCAATTTAAAATGGTGATGGTAAATATTGAATTGAATAAGGTAAATCTGGATTGGAGTGTAGTAAACATAACTATAGGAGGAGATACAAAATGAAAAAGTTAATCATTCATTTCAGAATGCATTTTAGCATACTTGCGCTATTTTGCATTTTTGCATTTATGCAATCAGCCCAGGCACAATTGACCAATTATGGTTTTGAGACAGGCAATTTTACAGGATGGTCCGCATCATCCGGAACATCTATCTCTACCGGTGTAAGTTACAATAGTTGGACAGTTAATCCTGCTGATTCTTATATGGCAACGATTGATCCAAATTCAAATTTGTATCGGGGGACTGTCGAAACAACGCTTGGTTTGCAACCGGGGGCATTGGTTGCCTCCAATGCATCTCTTTTCAACACATCAACAAATTTTGCTACACTAAATCAGCAATTTGTTTTATTAGCTGCCAATCAAACAGTTTCAATCTATTGGAACTTTATTGCCAGGGATTATGCCCCCTTTAACGATGGGGCGATAGCAACACTTGTTGGACCGTCCTATCAGCAAATCAAACTCTTGGCCGTAACTGCCAATGCTTACGGGGATGCCGGAGCAGTAGTGACAGGAAGTTATGGTAGTGCCGGGTGGCATAAAGTATCATTTACTTCAGGAGCCGCAGGGACCTATATACTTGGATTTGCTTCCTTTAATACGGGCGATCAAATCCTGAGTCCCATATTAATCATTGACAATGCACCAGGCGGTAATTTCCAGCCCGGTCAACCTATTATCGTGACTACTGCCGTAAGTTCTGTCGGGACCAATAGTGCCGTATCCGGAGGTAATATAACCAGCGATGGAGGGGCGGCCGTAACAGCAAGAGGTGTTGTTTGGAATACTACAGGATTGCCAACCATTACTGATCCACATACGAGTGATGGAACAGGTTTGGGCTCATTTACTTCCAATGTAACCGGGCTTTCACCTGGAACAGCTTATTATTTAAGGTCATATGCGGTTAATAGTGCAGGAACTGTTTATGGTGGACAAATAACATTTACAACGGTAAATCCTATTCCGGCCGACCCAACTTCAATTTCGGTTTCTGCCAATCCAATATGCAATGGTACTTCAACGCAGCTTACCGCAAATGGAATTGTGGGAACAGTTTACTGGTATACCGGGAGCTGTGGAGGAACGGCTGTTGGGACAGGAAATCCAATTACTGTAAGTCCCGGCGTTACTACAACTTATTATGCCAGGAATTTTAACAATAACCTTTATAGCAACGGCTGTGCCTCGGCTACAGTAACTGTAAATTCCGCACCAACGATTTCCTGTCCTTCAGACATTACTGTAAGCAATACGCCGGGACAATGCGGTGCAAATGTCACTTTCCCAGCTGCCACCGCAACTGGATCACCTGCACCCACAATTACCTACTCCCAAACATCAGGTGGTTCATTTCCCATGGGGACTACAGCAGTAACAGTGACAGCGACAAATAGTTGTGGAACTGCAACATGTACCTTTAATGTCACTGTTACCGGAAAAGATACAGATGGAGATGGTATTCCGGATGATTGTGATGATGATGCCGACAATGATGGTATTCCTAATTCAGCGGAGTGTAATCAGTCCAATTTCTATTGGTCTAATCCACCAACCGTCAGTGGCAATACAGCTACAGGAACTATAAATGGCATTGGTTATACCTATACTTCTTCTTCTCCGGTAACCACCACCACGAGCATGTACGCTCATTCCAATTTCCCGGCATCATACAATGTGCCCAACTCAAATCCTACCATTCAGAATATTTATGTAACAAATAATACATTGACTTTTGCAAGCCCAATGAAAAATCCTGTTCTGGTTTTCGCTTCAATCGGGAATGGCGGATTATCAGTTCCTATCTCTTTCAGTGCTCCGGTTCAGGTAGTTTGGTCACAAAATGTTGTGCAGAATTCCGGCACGCAAATAACAGGAACTGAAGGTTATGCCATTGTCAGACTTATGGGAACTTTCACAAGTATCAGCTTTAATTACCTGGCAGCAGAAAACTGGTGTAACTTTGCATTCGGAGCTGATTTCCAAACATGTGGGGATACAGACGGTGACGGGATTCCGGATTATCTGGATACTGACAGCGACAATGATGGTTGTCCTGATGCAATAGAAGGCAGTATGAATTTTTCATTAAGCCAGACTCTGAACGGGCGATTGGTCGGAGCAGTTGACAGTCATGGGATTCCTGTTATTGCAGGAGCAGGTCAGGGTATTGGAACAAGCAAAAGTTATAATGCAAATTGTTCTTGCCAACCCGGAATTGACAAAACTCCACCGGTTGTTTTGACTCAAAATGTCATTGTGCAACTCGATGGTTCCGGTAACGGTTCAACGACTGCAGCCCTTGTGAACAACGGATCAAGCGATGCTTGCGGTATCAAATCAATGGTGCTGAGTAAAACAGCTTTCGATTGCAGCAATATTGGTAGCAATACAGTTACTTTAACTGTGACTGACAATAACAACAATGTCAGTACTGCTAATGCAATCGTAACGGTTCAGGATAAGATCAGTCCGGTTATTAATTGTGTTACCAATCAGACAATTGCAAGTTGTGCGAGTGTAATTCCAGATTACACGAAAAGTGCGACGGTTACTGACAATTGCGGTTCAGGCAGTTTAACAATTACACAAAGTCCCGCAGCAGGCACCACTATTGCCTCAGGGGCAACTGTTAGCGTTACATTGACGGCAATGGATGCTTCCAATAATTCCGCTACCTGTACGTTTACTGTGACCAGGCCAAATATTACCCCTGTCGCTAATAATGATGTGGTTACTGTTTGTGCCGGAAGCAGCATTACGTTTAATGTTCTTGGCAATGATTCGCATCCTCAGGGAGCAGCACTTACTGTTAGTGATAATACAAATCCTTCTGTCGGTTCTTTGGTAAAGAACCCGGATAATACATTCACCTATACCGCGGTTACACCATCCTCAAGCCCGGTTACTTTCACTTATACCATTAAAGCAAACGATGGGGTTATTCCATTCTCCGGAAATAACCACTATTATGAATGGGTCCCGGCCAATGGCATTACCTGGCAGCAGGCAAAAGCCCAGGCTGCCACCAAATCTTTTAATGGGATGCAGGGATACCTTGTAACTGTTACATCTGCTGCCGAGATGGCGTTTGTTACCAGCAAGCTAAAAGGACAGGGATGGATGGGCGCAAGCGATCTGGCCAGTGAAGGTACCTGGAGATGGGTAACAGGTCCTGAAGGCCTTGAAGAAGGTGGATTGGGCAGGCATTTCTCCAATCAGTTCAAGACCGGCAATTGCTCTGCAAATACCGCCCCTGGAATTAATGGCAATTATGCAAACTGGAGTGGTGGTGAACCCAATGATTGCGGCGCAAACATTGGACAGTTCGCTCCTACAGACCCAAACAGGGGAGGAGAACATTATGCACATTTTATCAGCAATGGTTTCTGGAATGATTATCCAAACTCAGTTGGAGGAAGTATATTAGGTTATGTGGTTGAATACGGTGGTTTGGAGAGTTGTACGCCTGTATTAACAGCAACTGCTACAGTTACCATAACGGTAAATCCTAAGCCTGTAATGTCTGCTGTAACTACCAATGTTATGTGTGTAGGAGGAAATAATGGGGCTATAGATTTGTCTGTAACCTCTGGACAGGCCCCATATACTTACAGTTGGTCCAATGGAGCGGTAACCCAGAACGTAAATAATCTTCCAACCGGAACCTACACAGTAACTGTTACCACGGCAAACGGATGCAGTTCACAAGGCAGTTATACGATCAATCAGGTTGACAATATTCCTCCTGTAGCCCTGGCAAAGAATGTTACGGTACAGTTGGATGCC
>JAVHPO010000045.1:0-6119 GCA_036170635.1 Prolixibacteraceae bacterium
CAATCTGAACCTCGTAACCATAAAAAACCGGCATCCATTCTTCATAAGGTTCAATCGGTATTCGGATAAATACTCCTGAATTACTGTTGGTGTCGCGCATTCTAAAAACGACCCTAATCGTACAATTTCCGAATTTTTCGCCCGTCCAGTAAAGCAAACCCATTCCGCCGTGCGACTTTATCAAACCATCTTCAACATACTGAGATCCGGTGCCAACGTGTTTCCATCCGGTAAGATCTTTCCCATTGAATAGCTGCCGCCAGTGGCTGGTATCCGCTTTTTGCAAAGAGATTCCATTTGGTTGCGAAATTTGGTCCTTGGTCCTCGAAACACCGTGACCCGGACTCTGAGAAATCATGGAGAACAAAATAATTCCGGAAATTAAGATTGATGCCATTGCTTTTTTCATCTGTTTATAATTTTGTTTTTTAGTTGATCCCGCACGTGCGGGAGAACTCCCAATAATCATCCTCCTGTGTGTGAAAGATTTTCTCATGGTCGTTTCATAACATTACCATTAAGTGAACTCCTAAAAGTACGGAATTTTTAATTTCGCATTGCTTAACTTTGAATTCGGTCTTTTCGGAGCAAGCTCAAATTTAAAAAATTAAACCAATAAAAAAGTACCCATTACCCTTTAAAATTCCATCTCAATCCATTTCTATTCCTATCTTTGGGGCTGTCAATTTTCTTCCAAAAATTGATACTCCCATTTTCATTGTTGTGTTTTAAACTTTTGAATCATCAGGGAGTCAAACCCGGGAACCAAGCAGCCGTTATGAACAAAAAGAAGTTATTAATTATCATTTCTGTCGCAGTTGTACTGCTAATCATACTCTTTTTCAGTTTGAGAAGTAAATCAAGTGAAGAGTTGATCACCTGTAAAGTCCAAAAGGGATCCATTGAAGTAAAGGTTCATACTTCAGGTCAGCTTGAGTCTGAAAACTCACAAAATATTGTACTTCCGTCAGTACTGTCAACCCAAAACGTGAGGGTTTATGAAATCAAAATCACCGATTTGATTGAAGAGGGGTCAGTAGTTGATTCCGGACAGTATATCGCCACACTCGACCATAAAGTGATTGAGGAAGTTTTAACACAAGCCCGTCTTGATCTGGAGGCTGCAATGGTTGTCATCGAAGACGCCAAACTGGATTCCAATCTGAACCTCAGCAACTACCGTGATCTTATCACCAATTCACAATCGGATGTTGAGGAGCGGAAAATTGTCCTGGCAGAATCGGTTTACGAATCCCCGTCTGTCATCAAGAAGGCAGAGATGGATCTCAGCAAGGCAGAACGTAAGCTTGAACAGGATATCAAAGGCCTTGCCATGCGGCACCGACAGCTCAATTCCCAGATGGATCGACGAAACATTGATTTCAAATTGAAGCAAAAAAGGGTGGATGATCTCTTAAAGCTTTATGATGCCCTTATCATCAAAGCGCCAAAACCAGGAATGGTGATCTATGCCCGCGACCGGTTTGGGATAAAAATACAGGTTGGATCGGTGCTGACACCATGGAGTCCGATCATTGCCACCCTGCCCGATATGACCAAAATGATTTCAGAAACTTACATCAACGAAATTGATATAGCAAAAATCAAAGTTGGTCAGAAGGTTACGCTAAGTATCGATGCATTTCCTGATAAGGTATTGAACGGAGAAGTGATTTCCGTTGCCAACATTGGTCAGCCAATGCCCAAGAGCGACTCGAAGGTATTCCTTGTCAACATCCGGGTTTTCGGCAGTGATCCTGACCTGAAACCTGCCATGACGACCGGGAACTTAATTCAAACGGGGGTCTACTCGAATAAATTGTTTGTTCCGTCGGAGGCGGTCTTCGAAACAGACTCTACCAAATTCGTCTATTTGAACAAGAACAAAATTGTTAAGCAGTTGGTTGACACCGGTGAGGAAAATGAAGATTACGTCATTATCAACAAAGGCGTTGCGGAAGGTGATGTGCTGTTGTTGAGCGAACCAGAAAAGACAGAGGATATTGAAACCGTTGGCTGGGATATTTATGAAGAGCAACTGGTCAGACAAAAAGAGCAAAAATCCTCTCGGGATCAGGCGGAGAGGGTTGATACTTCCAGGAAAGAAAAGAACATTGTCAAATAGCAAATATCTCATTATCGAAACCAGTTGAATCATTGATTTACAAGTACCGAATTAACCTCTCATGAAGCTACGAGCCTTTTATACCAGATATTCCTATAATGTTCAGATTGCCATCGAGGCAATCATCGCCAACAAGGTAAAATCGTTGTTGACGGCCCTGGGCATTATTTTTGGGGTAGCAGCTGTTATCAGTATGCTGGCCATCGGAAACGGCGCCGAGCAGGAGATTCTGGAACAGATAAAAATGGTTGGGGTAAACAACATCATTGTTACACCAATTTTGCAGTCAGATCAGGCCGGGGCCAATGATGCCAAGCCGGGAAGTGCAAGCGAAAGCAATCAACTTAGTGGTGGCAAGAAGAAATTTTCGAAAGGGTTAACCCTCATGGATGCTACTTCCGTCAAGCAAATAATTCCCACAGTCGAGGAAGTTTGTCCGATCATCACATTCAATTATACAGCCATTTTGCATGACATCAGTAGTCCTGTCAAACTTGATGGTACCGACAACACCTATTTTCATCTTTTTGATATAAAACTTGAAAGTGGAACCCTCTTTCACGACCAACATACACGGGAGGGATATCCCGTTTGCATCATTGGGTACAATGTGAAAAACATATTTTTTAACCAGGAATCGCCCATTGGCAAATACATTAAGTGCGGACAGATCTGGCTCCAGGTCATTGGCGTAATCGAAAAACGCAATTTTGTCGGAAGCGGTGGCGGGACCATGTCGATCAGCAGTACAGATAACAGCATCATTATTCCGGTCAAAACCATGCTGCTAAGGTTTAGAAACAGGGCATTGATCCGTGAAGACCAGGTGAAGATGGTTGGATCAGGAAGGGACAACAGCGCCAATAAAGTCGAAGATATCAACCAACTGGACAAAATAATTGTCCGGGTCAAAGAGACCCAGCAACTAACTGCCACCGCCAAAGTTGTGGGGAATATGCTGATGCGCAAGCACAACGACATTCATGATTTTGAAGTCAGTATTCCCGAGTTGCTTTTGAAGCAGCAGCAAAAAACCAAGAATATCTTCAACATCGTATTGGGCGCAATTGCAGGAATCTCGCTGATTGTCGGGGGAATTGGCATCATGAACATCATGCTTGCATCGGTCATGGAACGAATCCGTGAGATCGGTACCCGGCAGGCTATTGGGGCTTCAAGAAAAGATATAGTTTTTCAGTTCTTATCAGAATCAACACTGATTAGCCTGGCCGGAGGATTGATTGGGATAATTCTTGGCGTTATCCTTTCCAAAGTAATTCAGACAGTGTTCGATATCAAAACCATCATCTCTCTGTTTTCAATTTTTATCTCCTTCGGCGTCTCAGTCTTTATCGGGATCACCTTTGGGTACCTTCCTGCTAAAAAAGCTGCAGACAAAGATCCGGTTGAATCACTCAGACAATAAATAACCTATGATTCGTTTTTTTGCATTTCTTCTGGTTGTGGCCTCTTGTCAAATTTCCTTCGGCCAGGGCAAGGTACGAAAGATAACCCTTAATGAGGCTATCGATTTGGCCTCCAGTCAGTCGCTGGATGCTTTCAAACAACAAAACATGTATCTTTCAAGTTATTGGGAATACAAGTATTACAGGTCTGACAAGCTTCCTCAATTTTTGGTGGGTGCCAATCCACTCTCCTACAACAACTCGATCAGGCAGGACTACATTCCACAAGACCAAAGCTGGCAATACAGTCAGCAAAAAAATATCACCTCCAGCGCATCCCTGAAGATGACTCAGAATGTTGGCCTGACCGGAGGTAGTTTTTCGGCCAGTTCAGATATCGGAATGGTAAGGAATTTTCTGGGTGACCAACAGACCTTGTACTCTTCCAACATGATCAGTCTGGGCTACCGGCAGAAATTGAACGGTTACAACAGTATGCACTGGAAATCGAAAATTGAACCCTTGAAGTTCGAAACTGCCAAGAAACAATTTATTCAGTCAAGGGAAGATATCGCTGTCAAGACAACTACCAAATTCTTCGTCCTGGTGGATGCGCAGATTGAAATAAATATTGCAAAAACCAACCTCGCTAACGCTGATACCTTATTCCAAATCGGGAAGGGACGTTATCAGGTAGGTACGGTTACACAGGATGAACTTCTCAACTTTGAGTTGAATCTCATGAATGCCAGAATCGCGTTAACCCGTGCCAATCAGGGACTTTTGAGAGCCAGGTCAGATATGAACAGCTTTCTGGGGCTTGAAAAAAATGCACTGCTCGACTGTACTTTGCCTGTCTCGATCAGTTCCTCCCTGCAGATTGACGTTGAAGTGGCAATTCAAAAGTCTATGAGCAACAATCCTGTCATTTTATCACAGGAGAGGCGCATACTGGAACAGGACAGCAACGTTAAACTGGTCAAATCCCAGAATGGATTAAGTGCGGATATCAGCGCTTTGGCTGGTTTGAACCAAAAATCAATTTCACTTGCCGAGTCCTATCAAAATCCCAATCAGTTTCAAAACATCGCCTTGGTAGGGCTCTCCGTTCCTATTGTGGATTGGGGTAGAAGGAAAGGTCAGATATTAATGGCCAAGTCCAACCGTGAGGTGGTCCTCAACAGTGTAAAACAGGAAAGGATTGATTTTGAACAGTCGGTTTTGATGAATGTCCTGGAGTTCAATCTGCAATCAGATCAGGTGCAGAATTCAGCCAAAGCGGATACCATCGCGCAAATGGGGTTTGATGTTACCATGAGACGATTTAAAATCGGGAAGCTGGATGTGACCAAACTCAATTTGGCCCGGAATGACCTTGAAAATGCAAAAAGGGCATACATCAATTCCCTAAGAAAATACTGGTTATCCTATTATCAGATTCGGGAGCTGGCCCTGTTTGATTTTGAGAAAAACATTGATCTGATGGCTGATTTCGAAAAAATGCTCAACCAATGAACCGATTCAAATCGAAAAAGAACATTTTCATTGCTTCATCACTTTGTGTTGTCCTGCTTGTTGTAATCTGGTTTTTCGTGAGCAAACAGGTCTCTGGAATTTACAAGGTAAAAAAGGAAAATTTTGAAGCAATCATCACCTGCAAAGGGGAGATACAGAGTGAAAAGGCTGTCCTGATAAATTTACCGGATATCTTTGGAAACAGGACCCTTGAACTTTGGGATATGCAGATCAAGGATCTCATACCTGAAGGCTCCATTGTAAAAAAAGGGGATTATGTGGCCCTTTTGGATCAGGGCAGAATAAAGCAACTCAAAGAGAACAACGAGGAGGCCCTGAAAAGAATGGTTTTCAATCTCAGTGATTCCAAGATTGACAGTGCGGTCGATCTTGTGGCGTTACGCAATGGGATTGATCAGTTTGGTTATGACCTTAACAACCGGAAAATTGAGTTGGAGCAGGCTGTTTACGAATCGCCAGCCTTTCAGCGAAAAGCACAAATGGCCTACGAAAGGATCCTCAGGCAAATGGATGCCAGGGTCAGGGCATATATCATGACCCAAAAAACCTTACGAATTCAGGTGTCAAGGGAGGAAGATAAGGTAAAAGAACTGACACTCAAAGACAAGAATTACCAAATAGCCTTTGATGCTGCCAGTATCACTGCTCCTCAGGATGGCATGCTCATTTATGGCCGTACATATGGGAGAGGCGGAAGCCGCAAGCTCACCATTGGTTCAAGCGTAAGTATGCAAAATCCCCTCATAGCAACCCTGCCAGATTTGTCAGTACTTGCCTCAGAGACCTATGTGGAAGAGATTTATATCTCTAAAATAAAGATTGGGGATAGTGCCCGGGTTTACATTGATGCCCTGAAGAATCAAATGAAAATTGGGGTGATCTCCAATATCTCCAATGTTGGACAAGAGATGTCAGGATTTGAATCCAAGGTATTTAAAGTGATTATCAGGATCTCGAGTGACAATAAACGCATCAAACCGGCCATGACCACCAACAACGAAATTATCATCTCCAAAGAGCCAAATGTTCTGGTCATACCGCGCGCTGCACTT
>JAVHPO010000046.1:0-24787 GCA_036170635.1 Prolixibacteraceae bacterium
GATTTTGGTTGGAAGTCTTTTGGGTGTCGAAGCGCTAGGCGGATTCCTTGGTGGAGTTATTTTATCGGGACAACTTCTGGCGGTCTTTATGGCCGGTTCAGGAGGCGCCTGGGACAACGCCAAGAAGACAATTGAGGATGGATTGTACGGAGGAAAGGGATCGGAAGCCCACCATGCAGCTGTTGTTGGCGATACCGTCGGAGATCCCTTGAAAGATACCGCCGGCCCGGCTTTGAACCCAATGATCAAAGTTATCAACCTTGTATCATTGCTGGCTGCACCGGTATTGATTGCCTATCAGAAACCCGGTCAATTCTCTTTCGGCTTGGTACTGACCGGAGTGATCTGTCTGACCATAATAACTGGATCTGTCATTGTCTCCAAACGCGGCGGATTCAAACGACCTCCAAGAATCGAATAACCAAAGATATTCAGGTTTTTTCATAGACTCCTGAAAAGTAGCGTGTAAATTGATGAAACCCCTTTCTGCGCAGGCAAAGGGGTTTTTTCATGTGAAGATTGGAAAAGATAATGTGAAAATTGGAAAATGTGGAAGTGTGAAAATTAAAACAGCATTCATTCGTGGCGATCATTTTCACATTTTCACATTTTCCAATTTTCACATTACTAAATTAAACTATATTTACACTCTATTTATAATTATTCTTAATAAACTTAAGAAGTGCGGTTATCCGAAGTAGGTGAAAACAGGACTGTGGTAATATCCAAGGTATTGGGACATGGTTCTTTCCGTAGGCGAATCTCAGAAATGGGTTTTGTTGCCGGGAAGGAGGTCTCGGTGCTCAAAAATGCCC
The DNA here is from genome assembly GCA_036170635.1 of Prolixibacteraceae bacterium. Taxonomy (GTDB): domain Bacteria; phylum Bacteroidota; class Bacteroidia; order Bacteroidales; family Prolixibacteraceae; genus CAINVV01. Next base: position 816 of record JAVHPO010000046.1, read on the forward strand.
CATTCAAAGATCCTGTAGAATACAGGTTGATGGGTTACAATGTCTCCCTGCGACGAGTGGAGGCAGGACTTATTGAAGTAGTGACCCCTGAAGAGTCCCTGTTACTGCACCCGCATGTTTATGACGGCACCATCGATTTGGATGAGTTAAAGATCTCGGCCAAAGAAAAGGGTCGCATGATCAGTATTGCCCTGGTCGGAAATCCCAATTGCGGTAAGACCACGCTGTTTAACCGGGTTACCAACTCCAAGGAACATGTTGGCAATTACAGCGGAGTTACGGTTGATGCGACAAAATCCACCTTCGAGAAAAACGGCTACCAAATTGATCTGACCGACCTGCCTGGCATTTATTCACTGACAAGTTATACACCGGAAGAGCTCTATACAAGAAACTTCATTCTGCTGGGGATGCCCGATATTGTGGTCAATGTGGTAGATGCCTCAAATCTAGAGCGCAACCTTTTCCTGACAACACAGCTGATCGACATGGACATCAAGGTGGTGATTGCACTGAACATGTATGATGATCTGCGGGCCAGTGGTTCTAAATTAAAGATTAAAAAACTTAGCAAGCTTACCGGTATACCGATTATTCCAACAACCGCCAGCAGTGGCGAGGGGCTTGACGATCTTTTGAATGAGCTGATTGAAGTTTACGAGGACAGGAATCCTATTGTAAGGCACATTCACATCAATTATGGTGAGGAGATGGAGAAATCGATTGATCTTATCCGCAAAGAGATCAAAAAGGATAAACCTCTTACAGCGACTTTTTCTTCCCGTTATCTCTCAATCCGGTTGATCGGTAAGGATCCGGAAGCATTGAAGGTGCTGGAATCATCTTCCAACTATCAATCCATCAGGGAGATCACGGAACATGAGATTGTGAGGCTCGAATCAAGACTCTGCGAAGAGAGTTCACAACTCATTACGGATGCCAAATATGGTTTCATTACCGGGGCATTGAAAGAGTGTTACCAGCCCGGGGTAATGAACAGAACCATCACCACCGCGAAGATTGATAAGTTTATGACCGGCAAATATGTTGGCTTTCCCATATTTTTGGCCTTGATGTTTTTAACCTTTTATGCCACGTTCGCCCTTGGTGCGCTTCCAACCGAATGGATCATGAAGGGGGTTATCTGGATTTCTGATGGTTTGGCCTTGTTGCTTGGCAATGGCATGCTGAAAGATCTTTTGATAGATGGGATTGTCAGGGGATTGGGAAGCGTGATCGTTTTTATGCCAAACATACTGATCCTCTTTTTTTTCATTTCGCTGATGGAGGATACCGGTTACATGGCACGCGCCGCCTTTATCATGGACAAACTGATGCACAAGATGGGGCTTCATGGCCGCTCATTTATCCCTATGGTGATGGGGTTCGGTTGCAATGTTCCGGCCATCATGGCCACCCGGACCATCCGAAACCGTGGTGACAGGCTACTTACCATGATGATCATACCGTTTATGTCCTGCTCAGCCAGGTTACCAGTTTATGTAGTATTGATCTCGGCCTTTTTCCCTCATTATCCGGCATTGGTCTTTATAGGGATTTATCTGCTTGGCATCGCGGTAGCCATCCTGTTTTCCAAACTGTTGAACAAAACAGTGTTCAAGCGAAAAGAGACACCTTTTGTGATGGAATTACCACCTTACCGGATGCCGGTGATGAAAAATTCGCTGTTGCATATGTGGGACAAGGCCAGTCAATACCTAAAAAAAATTGGCGGCACAATATTGGTTGCCGTGATCCTGATCTGGGCATTGGAGTATTTTCCCAGGAGTGCGAAAGATACCGCTGTTTCACCAACATCCACTACCGTGAATGCCCCAGTGCCGAAGGTTTCGCATATGGAGCAATCCTATTTGGGAAGAATCGGCCATACCATTGAACCGGTGATTCGTCCGTTAGGTTTTGACTGGAAAATGGGAGTCTCATTGATTGCAGGCATTCCTGCCAAGGAGATCGTAATTGGTACAATGGCGGTTCTTTACGGGACAGGGAACGATCAGCATAAGAATGAGTTGCTGCAAACGAGACTCCAGAACCAGTTGTACGAAACAGGACCAAAGACCGGAGAACCGGTATTCAACCAGGCCGTTGCATTGGCATTTCTGGTCTTTGTACTGCTCTATTTCCCCTGCATCGCGGTGATTGCATCGATCAAACGCGAATCGGGGAGCTGGAAATATGCGCTATTCACGGTTGTCTATACCACGGCAGCAGCCTGGATCGGGGCCTTCCTGACCTATCATATTGCTTTGTTCTTCATTTAACCGATAGTATGCAAGAGATCATTGTTTTTATACTTGTTTTGGCGGCGGCGATCCTGGTAGGATACAAAGCTTATCAATCTATCCGCAATCTATCCAAACCTGACACCTGTGGCGGGTGCGGGAAGTCGTGTGAGGGATGCCCTGTGGCACCAAGGAAGAAATGAGGGGACGAGGGGACGACTAGGACGACTTGGATGACTAGGATGACGGAAAGACTAGGGGACTGGGAGAAGAGGAGAGTGGTTTAGTCCACATTTCTACGAACTACTGAAATGGAGAAGTTGAGAGTTGAAAGTCTTACTATGTGCTGTTGAGGAGTCAGAGAAACAGTTGTATTCTTTAATCTGTGTAATTTGTGTAATCTGTGGTAAGACCGGAGTTATTTGTGTCCATTTGTGCCATTTGTGGTTTGGTTCGGGTTATTAATTTTCACATTTTCACATTTTCCAATTTTCACATTAATTTTGCGCAATGAAGAAAATATTCTCGAATGAGGCTTTTGAGGTGATGCACATCCGGAATTTCCGGTTATTCATGGCTTACCGTTTCCTGATGACTTCGGCAACGCTGATGCAGTCGGTGGTGGTGGGTTGGTTGTTGTACGATATCACCAAAAGTGTTCTTTCGCTGGGGATGATTGGTCTCACAGAAGTAATCCCGCAAGTGAGTATCGCACTTTTTGCCGGCCATTTTGTGGATATCTGGGACCGGAAGAGAATCATCTTTTACACCACTTTTCTGTTGTTGCTGGGTTCCCTGATTCTGGCAGTCTACAGCCTGCCATCTTACGATTTTCATCAGCTTCTTGGCGTTTGGCCAATCTATCTGACCATTTTTCTGACCGGGCTCAGCCGCGGAATTCTGATGCCCGCCAATACTGCGCTGCTTGGGCAACTGGTGCCGCGGCGTTTGCTCACCGGCGCCGCAACCTGGAGTAGCACCACCTGGCAGGTTGGGGCAGTCACAGGTCCGGCATTGGGGGGACTGGTCTATGGTTTTTTTGGTGTACTTCCAGCCCTTTCCCTGGTTTTCTTCTTCTACCTAACCTGTACAGTGTTGTTGCTTTTTATTAAAAGTCCGGGTAAAATGGTTATACCTGAAGGCAGCACAGAGGGCATCTTTGCCAGGATGAAGGAGGGTATCCACTATGTTTTCAACAACCAAATACTTTTGGGGGCATTTACGCTTGATATGTTTGCCGTGCTTTTTGGCGGGGCAGTGGCGATGCTGCCCGTTTTCGCTTCAGACATTCTCAAAGTCGGCCCACAAGGGTTAGGTATCCTTCGCGCTTGTCCTGCCATTGGCGCTATAGTAATGTCTATCGTCCTTACTTTTAATCCACCTGTGAAAAATTCGGGTAAGTTGCTGCTCTATTCCATCTTTGGATTTGGCATTAGCATGATTGTCTTTGCTTTGTCGAAAAATTTTTATCTCTCCGCATTCGTTCTTTTTCTGAGCGGTGCATTCGATGATGTTAGTGTGATCATTCGCGCAAGTATCCTGCAGATATTCACATCCGACGAAATGAAGGGGCGTGTGGCAGCGGTAAACAGCATCTTTATAGGCTCCTCCAACGAGCTTGGTGCATTCGAATCGGGTGTCGCAGCAGGCTTGATGGGGCTGGTACCCTCAGTAATTTTTGGTGGAGCGATGACGTTGTTGGTCGTCACATTCGCCGCGGTCAAATCCCCAACGTTGCGTAACCTGAAACTAAAATTAATGTGAAAATTGGGAAATGTGAAAATGTGACCCTTCGACTTCGCTCAGGGACCGTGGCGATCATTTCCACATTTCCACATTTTCCAATTTCCACATTGTCAAAGCTAGAGCTGTAATGAAAGTACCTCAGCGATCTGCTCAACAGTAAGATCCCCCTTCTCCCCAATCCCTTTGATTCCCCGATCCGTAAAGCGTTGACAAACAACGGGAATAAAATCGGCGCCGATGTTGTAGGCTGAAAGTTTTGTTGGGATACTGAATGATTCGAAGAAGGTTACTGTTTTTTGGATGGTTTGCTGAATTCTCTCATCGTCAGTTCCAACATTCACTCCCCAAACCCGTTCGCCATACTGTAACAATTTCTCGCGTTTGCTTTCCTTTTTTACCTGCATAATTCCCGGCCAAACGATTGCCAGGGTGCGGGCATGGTCGATGCCATGAAACGCGGTGAGTTCATGACCAATCGTGTGGGTGGCCCAGTCCTGTGGAACCCCGACACCAATCAGACCATTCAGGGCCATGGTGGCAGCCCACATAAAGTTGGCTGCGGCATCGTAATCATTCCGGTTGGCAAGAACTTTGGGCCCTTCTTCGATCAATGTTACAAGAATGGATTCTGCGAAACGATCCTGAATGGGCGAGTCAACAGGATAGGTAAGGTACTGTTCCATGACATGGACGAAGGCGTCGACCACTCCGTTGGCCACTTGCTTCTCCGGTAGGGAAAATACCACGGTCGGATCAAGAATTGAGAAGAGCGGCAATACTGCATCGGCATTAAAGGCCAGCTTCTCCTGCGTTGAAAGACGTGTTACTACAGAGTTGCCGTTCATTTCAGAACCGGTCGCAGGAAGGGTTATTACGCTACCCAACGGAATGGCTTTGGTGACAACCAACTTTCGGTTGGTAAGGAAATTCCAGGGGTCTCCCTCTTCCCACAAAGCGGCCGCGGCAATAAATTTTACCCCGTCCAGGACTGAGCCACCACCGACTGCCAGTAGGAAACCAATTTTTTCTTTTTTGACCACTTCAACGGCTTTCATCAGTGTTTCATACCGGGGATTTGGTTCGATCCCACCAAATTCGGTGATGTCTAATCCCGGTAGGGCTGCCTTTACCTGATCGTAAACACCGTTTTTGAAAATACTTCCACCACCGTAAGCAAGCATGATTTTAGCGTCGGTCGGCACCAGTTGGCTCAATTTCTTGATTTGACCCTGTCCGAAGACAATATTTACCGGATTGAAGAATTCAAAATTTTGCATGGAATGGAGTTTTAAGTGTCTATTTATCAATCAAAAAAGTATCGATCGAGGAATTTTTTTTCTACTGGTTTCACTGGACTTAGTTGGCGGGTTCGATAAGCCATTCGTGCCACTTTTTCCAGTACTACTGTATGGTCGAAGGCATTTTGAACCTCTTTCCCCCAACAGAAAGGGCCATGACCGCGGACCAAAACTCCAGGAATGCGCATTGGATCCAGAGCGGAAGCATTGAATGTTTCAACGATGATTTTACCTGTTTCGGTTTCGATATCTCCCTCCATTTGCTGTGCGGAAAGAGGTTTTGTGCAGGGAATCTCACCGTTAAAAAAGTTGGCATGGGTAATGCCAAGCGGTGGGATACCCAGACCTGCCTGCGCCCAGCAGCTGGCATACTCCGAATGGGAATGCATGATGGAGCCAATTAATGGGAAATTCTGATACAATACAAGGTGCGTGTTGGTGTCGGAAGATGGTTTGAGATAGCCTGATACAATCTTGCCATTCAGATCAACTACCACCATATCCCCGGGTACCATCTCATCGTACGAGATACCTGATGGCTTAATGACAACCAATCCCGTTTTTCGGTCAATGGCACTCACATTTCCCCATGTGTAGATCACAAGGCCTTGCTCCAACAGTTTCAGGCTCGCTTTGTAAACCTGATGTTTTAAATTCTCAAGCATTAATCGTTTGTGGATTTATAATGGCATCAAAAGTCGGAATTTAATTTTAATTTAGTAGTAATTGTATTAAATTAATTATAAAAAGTAGAATATTTATGTGAAAATGTGAAAATGTGAAAATGTAGAAATTTCTGAAATCATCAAACCTGAAGAGAAATAGTCCGGTAAAATACTGGTTTTAACGCTAATCAATGAGCGGCGACTTTGCTGCTTTCCGCTCATCACGGTTGTAATGGTTGAATTTGTAGGAAACGGAGAAGCGAATAGGGAAATTGTTCTGTATGGTCATCACCTGGTTGAAGCCTGCACCCTGAATATGTTCAACTTTTTTGTAGAAGCCAGCGACATCCCTTCCTGATAGTGTAAAGGTCAGTTTTCTTTCCAGAAAGCTCTTCCGGATGCTTATACCGGCCATGTAACCTTTATCTACTTTGCTTTGTGCGGTCATTGCGGGTCCGATGTAGTAAAGATCAAGTTGCAACCTAAAGGTGGGGCTGATGGTAAAATCGGCAGTGGTTACAGAATACCACTGCTGATATCTTCGTTGTTGAGCTATCTGGGCGAGCCTGACATCCAGGTGTGAAACGATGAAGTCAAGTTTTTCACTTATTTGCATCCAATTGGTGGCAGACCAAATGGCATTGATTTCGAGTCCAGCGGTCATTTCATTACCCATGTTTTCATTGCGGTTCTGAATAATCTGATCACGGTAGATGGATTGAATTACCTCAATTTTATTGGCAGTATTGTAAAAATAGAGTTCATTTACCAATGTCAGTTTCCGAAAATTGAGGATGTAATCAATGGCAATTTTGTCTGTAATCTCGTTTTTAAGGTCAGGGTTACCCAACATGACATTGTAAAAATTGTACCAGCGCGGCAAGGGATCAAGTTGAATGGTTTTCAGCTGATCGGTTCTCCTGGAGTAATTTAGAAGTATCTGTTGCGTAGAATCAATTTGGAATGAGCTGTTCAGTGACGGATAGAGATCAAATTTGTGCAAAGGAAACCTGCCGTTCGAGGTTTTCATTTCGCGGTTAAGATATTCAGCCCGCAAACCGGCTTTTAATTCTAACCGTTTGACTTTAAACTGCCAGGTGCCGTATCCAGCTCCGATCATACCATTGAAATGTGTCTCCTGATTGGTCAAAACAGATAGTGGTGGGTTACTAAATTCGGATTGATAGCCTTCCTTTTCGTTGTTAAAAGAGAGCTGAGAACCAAGTTCAAGGTTACTGGCTTTACCTATCGGGGTAGTATAATCGGCGTTGAATTGATAATTGTTGAATCTTTTGTCAAGGCGGGTTGTCTGCTTCATCGTTTCTGTTCCAGCCATATCACTTACCATGTTTAAATAGTGATCATCGTAATTCAGGTTGTTCCAAAGCGCCGAAAATGAAAATAATTTGCCGGGTTTTTTAAATTTGTGTTCATAGGTAACATCCGCGCCACTGTAACGACCATTGCGGTCGTTGTTATCTATTGATATATTTTGAGTGGTTTCAGTAGATGCCGAACCACCCGATTTTACAGTTTTCCAGTCGCCGTTGTTGGTCGTTTCAAAAGTACCTGTATGACCGGTAAATGAAATTTTATCACTGGTGGATGGAAGATAATCAATACCGGTCCTGAATCCGGTATTGATACGGGCTGATTGCTGTAAACCGGTTTGTGTGAAGAGTAACTGGTTGGAAGAGTAGTTTGTGACATAATCAACATCTCCTCTGTTTCTCCGTTTGATGTTGTCAAGGCCAGCAAAAAAACTTAATTTGTTGCGTTTGTAATTCAGTAAAACATCTGAAGTAAATCCACCCAGGTGATCAACAGATGCCTGCACATTTCCATTGAATCCATCCAGGGTATTTTTTTTTGTGATCAGGTTAATGATTCCTCCCGATCCCGAGGCATCATATTTGGCCGACGGACTGGTGATTAGCTCAATCCGTTTCACTTCTGAAGCCGAAGTATACTCAAGCAAATCGGTTCCTTTCATTGAAGAGGGTTTCCCATTGATGAATATAAGCAGATTGGAGTTGCCGTGAATCGCAATTTGTCCGTCAGGTTTTTGGGTTACCGAAGGAAGTTTGTACAATAGATCATAAGCCGATCCTCCGGTACCGGACATCTGGTTTTCTACATAGATGATTCTTTTGTCAGGCTGATAGACTGGTTTCCCTGCAATTGATGTGACGGAGATCTCCCTGAGCGACTGCGATTCAATTTCGAGTGGAATCGGTTCCAATCTCAATTCGCTGGTTTTTTCCGACAGATGGATGGGTTGCGATGAGAAATCCCTGAACCCCATAAAGTGAACCGTCACAGTGTAAGTTCCGGCCTTAAGGTTGCTGAAAATAAATTCACCTTTGGCATTGGTGGCGGTAACTTGAAAGGGAATTGAATCGGATTGATGAAAGAGCGAGATTTTGGCAAATTCGATGGTAGCCTTTGTTTCGGCATCAGTTACCCTTCCTTTGATAACCGGGGATTTATCAAGGGCGTAAGATATTTTGTACAAAAAGTTTAGGCCAGGCAGAGGTACCAGAAACAAAAGCAGTAATGGAACCCCCCAAAAAATTCTGCTCATAAAAAACAGAATGATAATTAACAAAAATTAAAACTTATTGTACAAATATAACATAAAATTATTAAAATGTGAAAATGTGAAAATTGGAAAATGTGAAAATGATTGCAAGGCGCAACTGCTCTCTTAATTTCCACATTTTCACATTTCCCAATTTTCACATTGAAACAGGTTTCAGTTCCACGGTAAAATGTCTCAGAATTGAGGCTTCCTGGGTGATGCGGTAACCGGATTTGATTTCCTGCCGACGGTCGTAAACGTTTTTAAGTGCGGCGGCAATTACATTGAGGTGCAGATTGGTGTAGACCCTTCGCGGTATGGCCAGACGCATAAATTCAAGTTTTGGATAACGGTTTTCACGCGTCACAGGATCGCGGTCGGCCATGAGGGTCCCAACTTCAACTGCCCTTATTCCGGCTTCCAGGTAAAGTTCAATGCACAATGTCTGGGCGATAAACTCCTCCTGGCGAACATACGGGAGAAATGCCCTCGCATCCACAAAAACGGCATGGCCTCCGTAGGGTTGTTGAACGGCGATGCCGTACCCTGAAAGCTGCTCTCCAAGGTATTGAACCTGTCCGATACGGCTGGCGAGATAGTTTGATTCAGTAGCTTCCATCAGGCCAACGGCAAGGGCATTCATGTCGCGGCCGGCCATTCCGCCATAGGTGACGAATCCTTCAAACATGATGTTGAAGGTGCAAGCTTTGTCGTACCACTCTTTGCGGCGCGTGGCAATAAAACCTCCGATGTTAACAATCCCGTCCTTCTTGCTGCTCATGGTCATTCCGTCGGCATAAGAATACATCTCCAGAACAATCTCCCTGATGGTTTTGCTCTGATAGCCTGCCTCACGTTGTGAGATAAACCAGGCATTTTCGGCAAAACGTGCAGAATCAAACAGAAGCGGAATGTTGTATTGGTCGGCCAATGCTTTGACCTCACGGATGTTCTGCATAGAGACCGGCTGGCCTCCGGAAGAGTTGCAGGTAAGGGTAAGGATGATAAACGGAATGTGATCGATCGGATTATTGTCGAGTACTTCTTTTAGCTGATCAATATCCACATTCCCTTTGAACGGATGAAGGTTAGACGGCTCAAATGATTCCTGAATGGTGCAATCCACTGCAGTTGCATGGCGGAATTCGATGTGCCCTTTCGTGGTGTCAAAATGAGAATTGCCCGGGATCAGGTCTCCATCTTGTATCAGAACCGAGAACAGAACATTCTCGGCAGCGCGGCCCTGATGTGTTGGGAGAAAGTAGTCAAAGCCAAAAAGATTTTTGATGGCATCTTTCAGGTGGTAATAGGAAGAGGAACCGGCATAACTCTCATCTCCGGTCATGATGGCAGCCCATTGGCGGTCACTCATGGCCCCTGTTCCACTGTCGGTGAGCAGGTCGATGTACACCTGTTCGCTCCTTAGGTTGAAAAGATTGTATTTGGCCTCCCGGATCCATTGTTCGCGTTCTGGTCTGGTACTGAGGTAGATGGGTTCTACCATTTTGATTTTATAGGGTTCGGCGGCAGGAAGTTGCATGGTAGGAGTGACTAAAGTGAACTAAAGTGACTAAAGTTAGGTATTGAAGGGAACTTAAAACATGAAGTTCGTCATACACGAAGTGCCTAAAGTCGGGAGTCCCAACTTTAGGCACTTTAAATACTTTAGCGCACTTTAGGCACTACCTACATTTCATGTTTCTCAGGCTTCACACACCCCTCCTGGTATTCGGCAATGATCTTCCTCACTTGTTGCGGAGCAACCCGTCCGTAGACTCTTTCACCAACCATGACAACCGGAGCTAATCCACACGCACCAACGCAGCGAAGGCAGTTGAGGGAGAATTTTCCGTCGGGTGTCGACTGTCCTACTTCAATGTTGAGCTGCCTCTTGATCTCATGAAGAATCTGTTCGGCCCCCCTAACATAGCAAGCCGTTCCCATACAGGCAGAGATTGGAAATTCACCCTGGGGTATCATGTTGAAAAAGGAGTAAAAGGTAACGACTCCATAAACTTTTGCAACCGACATGTTCAACTCATTGGCAATGAGCTCCTGAATCTCAGCAGGAAGATAACCCAATTTGTGCTGGGCTTCGTGCAGGACGTTGATCAGTTCTCCTTCGTTGTTTTCGAAAGAGGCACAAATTTCCCTGACAATCTCAATGGTTCTTTGTGATACCTTATATCTTCTGGTAAAGCAATCCTGCAATTTCGAAGGTCGACATCGAAGTCCCAAGAACCGGAATATTCGATTCGTTGCTAAGGTCAATTGTATTCTGCTCGGGGATCAGTGAACTTACCAGCAGGACACAAGCCAGTTCCTTCAGGGATGCGATATCCACTATTTTTTCGTGTGTCTGCAAGGTAACCCAAACCTTCCCTTTGGAAGCATTTTCCAGCACATCGCTCAATAAATCAGATACATAACCTCCTGTAATATTGCGGTCGAGACCTTTTCTGCCGGAGAAAACTGCCAGGTTCAACTCTTTTGCCAATTCAGATACATTCATTGCATCGTCCCCTTATGTTAAAATCATAACTTGATTATTAAAAAAGTTTGTTCAAATGTCCGAAAAACCATTCAATGAAAAAAATTGTTTTTCACGATTTATCTTATTTAAATTCTTTCAAAACAAACAGTTCGGTATAAATTAATTGTTGAAAAATTATACAGTGACAAAAGTACACATTCCCAAAACTGTAAAATATGATAATGGCTAGAAATTTGTAATTTAGGGGATTCAATACCACTCAATTTATGATTTACGAACAGGATGCATTTCTTTCCGGGCTAATCAAGGATCCGGTATTGTCATACAATATAATTGACCTGCTCCCTTTCCCGATCAATTACCGCGATGCGGAGGGTTTTTATATCACCTGTAACAAAGCGTTTGAGAAATTGCTGGGTATTAGCAGGGAAGAGGTAATTGGAAAATCTTACCTGGAATCGCAACCAGCGGAGGTCGATGAAATGATGCAGATGAAAGACAAGGAGCTGTTCGATTCGCCGACAGATATCATTTACGAGCACCAGTTCAAAACCACTGATGGAACGATGCACGAAATGCTGATATACAAAACGGCCATCCGCAATGATTCAGGCGCATTTGAAGGGATCGTCTCTACTTTGTACGATGTATCCGATCGGCGGAAGGCTGAGCTCAGGTCGGAAAAGGCCAAAGAGGCATCCGTCATTGCCTCTGCCATGCTTCAGAAAATCAGGGCCGGCATTGTAATTGTCGACCACAACATGAAGGTGATAGATTGCAATGAAACTTTTGCCCGGCTGATGGGTGAGGAGGCAGAAGAGCTGTACAAGGCCATTCCCGGACTACAGGGGGCGGACGTGAAGGAGCTGGTTCCCGAAATTGTGGGAACATGTTCTCCGGTTTGCTGCATACCGGCGAGGAGATGCTGGAGCGTGACCTGACCTACAAAAATAAGCTGCTTCATATCTCGATCGTTACCATCTATAAACACAGGGTCGTCGGGGCCATCATCAGAAACCTCTCTTCTCCGAAACTGGTAAGGGAAGAGATCATCAGCAGGGCCATGAAGGTGACCAAGCAAAACATTGAGATGGTTCAGCAGGTTGCAACTTTGCTGGCTGAGAATGCCGCACAGACGGAAGATATGCTCAATTCGATTGTGGCTGCCTACAAATACGGAGAAGACCGAAAAGATGAGTGAGTTCCACATTGAGATTGATTTTAACCAGAAGCAACCTTCCGGTCAGATTGTCTGCGGTGATGTTTTCATCTCCAAACTGATCAAGGAGGACGGCCGTACTATACTGGTGCTCTCGGATGGTGTTGGTCACGGGGTGAAGGCCAATGTGCTTGCAACCATGACGGCCACCATGGCGCTGAACTATACCGTATTGTACAAAAGGCCGGAGGCTGCAGCGCGTATCATCATGCAGGCTTTACCGAGTGATAGCGGTGGGGTTAAAACCTATGCAACCTTTACCATCATTGAGCTGGAGAGCGATGGCATGGTAAGGATTGTCAATTACGACAATCCCAAAAGTGTCATTGTCAGGAATGGGGTTCCTTTTACATCGACCAAAGAGTATCTTTTGAATATTACAGGTGTTGAGAATGCAGGCAAAGTTTTGAGATGCAGGGAGTTTCGTGCAATGAAAGAGGATCGGATTGTATTCATGAGCGACGGGATCACCCAATCGGGGATGGAAAACGAAAAGATGAAGATGGGGTGGGAGCAACCGAATGTTGAAGCTTATGTGGTACAGCAGCTCGCAAGGAGCAGCGATATTTCTGCCAAATGTCTGAGCGAAAAAATTCTGAACAAAGCGATCCAAAACGATGGTTTTCACCTGAGGGATGATGCTAGCTGTGGTGTCATCTATTTCAGGGACCCGCGAGAGATGCTGCTGATTACCGGTCCGCCTTTCTATAAAGCCAAGGACCATGATTTTGCACAACGAATTCATGATTATGAGGGGGTCAAGATCGTTTGTGGCGGAACAACTGCCGAGATCATTGCCCGTGAGTTGGATCAGGAGATCGAAACTGATATATCGCTGACTACTCCCTATGCTTTACCAAGATATGTGATGGCAGGATTTAACCTCGTGACGGAGGGAATTCTTACCATTGGCAAAGTGGAGGAGCTGCTTGAAAATTACGATAGCGAAATCCGCTATGGCAACTCGCCTGCGGAAGAGATTGTTAAGCAGTTGATGCAACACGACCGCATAGTCGTTTTGGTTGGAACCCGAAACAACTGGGCGCACCACGATCCTGATCAGCCGATTTAGATGGAGATCCGGAAGTTTGTGGTGAAGCGTATTGTGAAGTTGCTTGAAGAGAAGTTCTTCAAAGAGGTGGTGATCAATTTCTATTAAAAATCAGACCTTCAAGGTTTCAAAAACCTTGAAGGTCTAAATACGCTAAGAAGATAAAATGTGAATTGTATCCAGCAATTTGGTATTCACCTCTTTGTTGTATTTTATGGCTCTGTTGAAAGGGGTTAATTCGATCGAGTCATTGGAAATTCCCACCATCACGCTTTGTTGGTCATCGAGCAGCGCCTCTACAGAAGCAACACCAAGCCGGCTGGCGAGAATCCTGTCGTAGGCAGTCGGTGATCCTCCCCTTTGGATATGACCCAGCACGGTCACCCTTACATCGTATTGCGGATAGTTCTCTTCGACCAGTTTGGCAATGCCAAAAGCACCTCCGGCGTTTTCACCTTCTGCCACCAGGACAATTGAGGAGTTTTTGCTCTTGCGGTAGCCCGATTTGATGTAGTTTTCAAGCGTGGTGATGTCTGTAGCTGTTTCGGGGATTAAAACCGCCTCAGCTCCTGAGGCTATGCCGCCGTTGAGGGCTAAAAATCCGGCATCACGTCCCATTACCTCTATAAAAAACAACCGTTCGTGGGCTGTTGCAGTATCCCTGATCTTGTCGACAGCTTCGATGATTGTGTTCAGGGCGGTATCATAACCTATCGTGAAATCGGTACCAAAAAGGTCGTTGTCGATCGTTCCGGGCACACCAACGATTGGGATTCCAAATTCCTGGGCGAAAATACGGGCACCGGTAAAAGTCCCGTCTCCGCCGATGACGACCAAAGCATCGATTCCTTCTTCTCTCAAATGTTTGTTGGCCAATTCACGGCCCTCCTTCAAATGGAACTCTTTGCATCTTGCAGATTTGAGAATGGTTCCACCCAATTGGATGATGTTGCTGACATCACCGGAAGCCATGGGTTTAAAATTTTTCTCTATCAGCCCTTTGTATCCCTGATAGATTCCAACGACCTCGCGACCATAAAAGATGGCTGTCCTAACAACCGCCCTGAGCGCAGCATTCATCCCGGGCGCATCACCACCGGAGGTAAGTACCCCAATTTTGCGGATCGGACTGTCAGAATAATCGTCCGGATTTGGTGACCTGTATTCTTTTGCCATGATGTTTTTTTGCAAAATTAGAAAGGAATTCTTGGGAATAGCGTTTTCAAAGTTAAGTTTCTCTAAACATTTTGACCGGATTGCATCTGAGTCAGATGACTAGCGACCTCTTCCAGTAGCTGTTTAGGGGTAGATGTTGCACCACAAATGCCCACAGAAGCAATATTTTGTAACCAATTTGGGTCTATCTCATTTAATTCGGAGATGAATTTGGTATTTGGGTTGACGGAGGAGCAAATATCAAAAAGCATTTTGCCATTTGAGCTCTTTTTGCCACTGACAAAAAGTACCAGATCGAAGCGTACCGCAAATTTTTTGATACCGGGAATCCTGTTGGCAACTTGCCGGCAGATAGTATCGTGTATTTTGATAGCTTCTTTGCTTGTTTTGTTCTTAAGTTCTTCGGTCAGGTGATGCAATCCATCAAGTCCTTTGGTCGTCTGGGAGTAGAGTACGATAGGCCGGGTGTAATCGAGTTGGGCGAGGTCATCGATTCCCTCAACAACTATAGCATCTCCGTTGGTTTGTCCTACCAATCCGTTGACTTCGGCATGACCTTTCTTCCCATAGATGATCAGTTGGGTTTTGTCTTTGGCTCCACTTTCGTAGCTTTTGAGTATTCTCTTCTGCAATTTCAAAACTACAGGACAGGTGGCATCGATCAGTTTGATGTTATTTTCCTGTGCATATTTGTATATTTCAGGAGGTTCACCGTGGGCCCGCAACAACACTGTCGTATTGCTCATGGTGAAAAACTGTTCGTGGGATATGGTTGTCAACCCTTTCTTCCTCAGTCGTTCCACCTCCGAATTGTTGTGGACGATATCTCCCAGACAAAACAACTGCCTGTCCTGTTCGAGCCATTCCTCTGTCCTGCGGATCGCCTCCACAACGCCAAAGCAAAATCCGGAACCTTTGTCGACTTCAATTTTCATTGATAAAATGTGATAATGTGTTAATTGTAAGAATTACAATGTTTTGCGACTTTGCAATCTTATTTAAAAATTTTGGTCTGTGCGTTGAATTGTGCGGTTTTTAAATGTGCGTGCAATAGGGTGGCTGAGTCCTTTTTGAGTCTATTGTAAGCCCTTTGAGCCCATTATGAGCCCATTATTTTTTCAAGATATAAGCAGTCCCGGCACCAGTTTGTCCAAGTTTTTCAAATAACTCATATTTTTCAACTAATTCAGCCAAGTCACGGGTCGCAGTTGCTTTTGTGTGTTGGCTAATTCAGTCGCTTATTGTTACCTCCATTATTGTTTATTAGTCTTAATAATTCCAGTGGATTATTTTTTAGTTCAGGATTTCTTTCAACTGCAATTACTTGTTCTGTTGTCATTTTATGAACAACCAATTGAGGAACTCCCTCAACTGTAGCCTTTGCAACAATTAAAGAGTCCATAACAACTGCAACATTTGGAATTTCCTTTACAGAGTTTAAGAAAGCTGCAACAGCTTCCATGTTGTTACGATTAACTTCTGATTGATGCTTTTCGATTTGTTGCAATTCAATTGCTCTCTTTGTCTTGTCGAATAACTCTTTTGCTTCTTTGCTTCTGAAAACATTTCTGATTTTGTAAACAACTTTTTCTTTGAACCAAGAGCCCTGTTTGATTTTACCTTCTTCGGATGTTTCAAAGCCGAATGCTTCAAATAAAGCTTTAGTCGTTTCAAATAACTTTTCTGCTTTTCCAAAGTCTTCGGTGTCGGCAAAAATGTGTCCCTTGAAACTCAATGCTGAATTTTGCAAAATTTGGTCAAGGTCATTCGGGTCAAATGAAACAGACCAACTCCATTTGCCAAATCCACCATGCTGATTAATAGCTCTGCACCATTCATCGAGATACGCTCGTTTTGTTTTATTCTGCTCGGTGTCCTGACCTTTGGTTTCGATAATTAGATTTTCGCCAGATTTCAATTTGATAATAAAGTCGGGGAAGTACCTTCTAACAACTCCCTGATAGTTATAGTAAACCACAAAATTCAAATGGTCATTTTTTACAAAGGAATTTACAACATCTGAATCATTTATAGTTTTTGCTTCCAGATATTCCCATTTGCTATCACATACAACAAAGTTAATGTGAGATTTATCAAATGCTTCACATGGCTTGCTTGTCCACCACGTTCTTACGTCCGAGGAAGACCGAATTGGATTTCCTTTGTCAAATACCGGTGTTAAAGCCTCTGTATTTACTGCTCGTATTTCGTTCCAAATATGCTGAATGACTTTGTTCATGTTAAGCATTATCAAGATTCGCTTCCTTGAGTCGTCTTGATTGAATAATGGATTCTTGATTACGATTTTGCCTGAATAAATAAACTTCTCAATTAGATTAATAAGTTGTATGAGAAAAGTTTCCTTACTCCCTTTCCAATCAGGTTTTTTCTCTGAATTATAGATACTTGAAGCTATTTTGAATATAATTGTTTGGAGCCTAAGCTTTTCTCCAATTTCTTTTAAATCAATTTCTGAAAGTGCTGCTGGGTTGGGTTTCCCGGCGATTATTGCTGCTAATTCGGCCTCGGTAATTGAATCATAAGGGTCAAGTTCAAGGGTTTTCACCTTAGCAATATTTAGAGCCAATTGGGGTTTGAAAACATGATCTATTCTAATCACATTCGGAAATGAAATTTCATGTTCAGCTTTGTCTTTTACCGGCGTGATCTGGGTTTTAGGTTTTGGCGGTGGTGGTGGTGGTCCATCTGAACCACCTTCATGAGGTAAGAACGTAAACGGCACACCAAAAATATTTACATATTCAGCTTCAAATAAACCGTCTTCACTTACATCATACGAAGTTCTGCGCAAGCCGCGACCAACAACCTGCTCACAAAGTAATTGACTGCTAAAAGCACGTAAACCCATGATGTGCGTTACTGTTTTTGCATCCCATCCTTCGCTTAACATGCCAACCGAAATGACATTTTGAATTTGTTCGCCGGGTTCACCAATTTTTCCTACGGTATCTACCGTTTTTCTTAAAAATTCAGCTTGTTGCTTTTTAGTGAGCTTTTTCTCTTTTGGCGCATCCTCCAAATCATCGTCTGTTTCTTCTATTTCTACAATTTCAACTTCTTCTGTTTCTGCCTCTGCTTTTTGCAAAATACTGCTGTCAATCTGCAAAGTCTTGTCCGAATTACACAAATCGCCCAACCCTGCAACAGAAAGCAGAAAACTATCTTTATTGAATGAATACTTGATACGTGCCGAAGTAACTGTTGTATTGGCTACAGTTATCATTACAGGCGGTATTGTGTAACCTGCTTTTTCCCAATCGTCTTTGGTTGCTTGCCAGTCTTTGCCAAGCAATAAATAGGCATTTTTTATCAAATCCGGCAAAGGAGTTGATTCGTCAACTTTTTGATTTATATCGTCTTTAACCGTATCATCCATGTAAATATGATAAAGTCGCGAACGTAATTCTTTATCCACATTACCATCATCACGTACTACTACTCTTGGTGTTTTTACCAAGCCTCCTTCAATGGCGTCGTTTAATCCAAAATCGGAAACAATCCACGGAAACAAAGCTTCTTCGCTCGCTTTTTTACCACTTGGTGCAAAAGGTGTTGCAGATAAATCAAAACAACGTAAAATTCCTCTGGCTCTGTTGATGCGGTCTAAACCACCCACCCAAATAGTACTTTCCTCAATGTCTTCTTTTTTTACTCCTTTAATTTTACTTTCGGCCGCTACTCTCCAAGCATGGTGGGCTTCATCGTTGATAACAATTAAGTTGGTAGCATTTGCCAAATCGCCCAACACTTCCTTCACATAAGCTTCATCACTTTTTGCACCTCTTTTGTCAACGGTTTTTTTCTTTAAAATCTTTTCTTCTGATTGCCATGCCAATGCGTGCCAATTGATGATTTTAATTTTAACTTGCCTCAAAGAATCCATCAAACCCGAAGGTACAATATTGAATTCATCGTAATAATTATCTTTATCAGTGGGGTTTAAAACCGAGAGCCGATTACGAACCGTTAAGCCTGGCGCAACAACCAATACGTTTTTTGAAAATCGTGTGTCTTTTCCATTTGCCACTTTATTCAACACATTCCATGCTATAAGTTGGCACATAACTATGGTTTTGCCCGAACCGGTGGCCATTTTATTGCACCACCGTGTAAAGTCTCCTCCATCACTTGGAATTTCTATACCGGTTTTTTCTGCTTCGGGTGCTTCTGTTAACCAAATCAGTGTTTCGATTGCTTCTAATTGACAAAAGAAGAATCTGCGGTCTTTGCGTTCTTCGGGGTCTTGCCAATGTTGCAGAAGTCGTTTTGTAATGCCGGTTACGCCGGGATAGCCTTGTTCACGCCATTTTTTTATTCTGGGACGAATAGTGTTTACCAATTCTATTTCGATGAAAGTTCCGGGGTCGTCAAATGATTTTGAACTTTCTGAAGCAACTACATATCCTGCCGGACGGCGACCTTCCTGCAATAAAAATTCACGGGTATCTCTGATATATTCCCAATACTGCTGCGGCTCAATATATGGTGAATTTATTATGAGTTTGTCAATTTTCTTCATTGAGCTTAAGCCTTTTTAATTGTAAACTGCATTAAAAGTTGAAAGATGAACCAATGCTCTTCTCAAACTGTCGGAACGTTCCATAGCGCGACTGATACTCCAATGATTTAATACAAATTCACCTAATCTTCCGTTATAGTTTGGACCTACAGAAGCAAATTCATTTTTAGGTAAAATATCTTCCCTGATTTTTCTGAATCTGCAACGTTTTATTAATCGCATCAGTTCCGCCTTGGGGTCTGCAATTTCTTCAGGGTCATTACGAAAATTAACTAATGATATTCCGGTATATTTAGAAAAACCCTCTATATCAGCAAGTAACCATGCTTCAATTTCACGAACTGCAATTCTGAAAATTAAATTAGGATGTAGGGATTCTCCGAGCCAATCCTCTATTAAAGTCGGGGCACAGTCAACAGTATCTAAATCTGTAAGAACAAAAAAGGGACAGCCTCTGGCCGCTTCATTGAAACCACCTATATTCTTTTTTATATAGCCGAAACCACCTTCGGAATAAGAGTTTCCAATAAAATATTTTTTCGACTCTTCGGCAAGTCTCACCATTACGAACTCGCTAATTTGATCTTCAAATACAAGATTTAATGGTATTGGATTCATATTAAAATTCCAAAGTGAGTTGGTTAATATTTTTAGGTTTGATACGTGGAAGAATAGCAGAAGCAGGTGTCATTCCTCCTTTAAGCATATTTTTTACATCATCAATATCGGATGCAACGCAGGCTTTTGTTCCTTCAGCTGCAGGTTCAAGAACTATTACTTCATTTAAAGAAATCCCCCTATCGTTTAAAAGGTCAGAACTGTGCGTTGAAATAATCACTTGTCGCTTCCTTGGCTTTTGTAACCGATGAATTAATGGAGCAAGCTTCGAAACTATTGCACCATTCAAAGAAAGCTCAGGTTCTTCAAGCAGCAAAAGAGAATCACCTTCCTGCAATGCCCAAAGCAATCCAATCATTCTCAACGTTCCATCACTGAACTGGTCCTCTTTCTGTTTTCCTGCTCCCGGACGCCAATGTTCATAAATGGCTTCAATATGAGGATACCCATTTTCAGTTGTAAATTCAAGATGTGTAAGTTGTGGAACTGCAAGCTTTAACGCTTGTTCAATTTTGTGAAGCCATGATTTCCGGGTTTTTTCATTCACCTTGGCAACCCGCTCTAAAAATCCTTTTCCAAAGGGATCGCCTGGTAAATCTGGACCGGTGAAAGCTGATGGGTATTTTAAAAGTTGAGGAACAAGATGTAGGTATAAAGTGTTTTCAAAAAACCTTACCACTTCCCTAAAATCAATGTTTGTATTTATTTGTTCAAGAAAAGTTTGTGTCAATCGTACAATATCTTTTTTGTCATCTTCAACAGGTCTGTTAAATAATAGTTTCTCGCCTTTCCATACTTTTTCATACGACAAATAAGGTAAGCGATAGCCTCTTGATTCTTGTTTTATCCCAATTCCATATTTCCAAAGTACTTCATCGGAACCAAACTCAGAAAGATGTACCTCAATTTCAACATTGGGATTTTTTCTTGCAGCCAATGAACGGATTTTAGTGATGCCACCTCTGTCTGTTACTGCCTTTTGCAAACCTCCGCCTGGTTTGGCAATGTCTCTTAAAAATCGAAAAACATCTAAGAGATTTGACTTACCCGATGCATTGGCTCCAACTATTATCACCCTGTCCTGAAGTTTTACATCAAGTTCCTTGAAGTTTTTCCAGTTTCGTAAAATCAATCTCGATATTATCATTAGCCTATTTATTATTTATGATAAACTTCTATTCTATTCTTCTAATTTAGCACTACTTTTCTTAATAATTTCCTGCTAAAATCACTAACAGCATCAAGCGAAGAAATCATCTCGCCTCCTGTGTTCGAAAGCCTTGCTAAATCGGGTCTTGGCATGGTGGTTTGGTCGGCAAATATTAGTAGAGAATCGAAATCTGCTTTTGCTCTCAGCAAACGTTCCAATACAATTGTTGTAAGTCGGGCCTTGTCTTTGTTGGGTATTCCGAATACAAACAAGGGCGAAGTTTTACCTTGAATGCAATAATCAATCGGATAATCTTTTGCGTTCTCTATTTCTTCGTATATATAATCTTTTTTGATCTTATCTTCCGGAATAATTTTAAACATGCTTTCCTGCAAGTCTTCGTAAAACGTTGACTCGGCACGGGCCCTGTTCAGAAATTGCAAATCATTCAGTTTGGTTATGGCTTGTCCAAACCGGAAAAGGTTCATCATTAAACTATCAATATTTGTATCGATAGAAAATTCACCATTCTCTTCTTTTACAAAGGTTTCGGCAAGTATCTGATTAAAAATATTGCCTCTTGTGCCTTCCCTGAATTTCGAAGTATCGTTTTCGTAGCTTAAATGCATCATGGTATGCCCCATGTCCGAAAGTTTCAGATTACCACCGGGCAACTCTTTGATATAGATTTGATAAGGATCTCCATCGGGAAAGAAAAAAGGAGTTTCTACCCGAATCAAATTCTTGTTTTTTTCATAAAGCCGGATTTCTGCGCAAAGCATCTGGCAGAGATTTTCCTGAATTTTATTTATATCTAAGTTCATGATTAAAACAATTTAGGTAAATCTTGTTCGGTTTGCAATCCTGTAATATGGCAATCGTGTACTAAACAATGTATTGCCCCTTTTAGCATATAATATTGATCAGTTTTAACAGCAAATCCTTCGGGTTTCCGATTGGCTATAATATAACGTTCGGTTGCTTTATGTATATGGCACGAATACCCAAGTTTTTCATTTTCTAAATGGTTTGGATGATTGTGGCTTGAACCATTGTATCTGCACAAGGTTAGCGTTTCGCCATTGGCAGCAACCCAGCTTAATCCACACGAAAAATCATCTTCCATTCCCTCCAGTTTGTTTTGCCGGGTATAAAGCTCAAACCGGTACTTGTCGTCACTAGTACAAACCACGGTATAATTCATTTGTTCGTGACATTCTTTCAATTTAGAACGGGTATTCGCATTCGTAACCCTTTTCGGAAGGCTTAATAATTCTTCCACTTTTGCGTCTGTTATTGATTCAAAAGCCATATACCAATTTTTTAGAGCCTGATTATTTTTAATGATTCAATTCCCCGTGCATCAATTATTTTCACGGCAATTTCCCTTCCGGGGGTGAAAGGCAATGAAACTGTTCCGCCAAAAGCTTCTATTTTTTCTTCGTCAATTTCGGCTTTTAGGTTTCTGGCTAAAGTTGCCCAACCTTCTTTTGCCCCTGCCATGGGGAAAAACACTTGCGAAGGAAACAAACTTCGTCCATCGTAATCGTGGTCGAGCATCCACATGGCAATATCGCCTTTGCCTCCACTGTCCACGGTTCCGGTTTTGGGGTTATAGTAATCAAAACCATGCACCTCCATCAAATATTTGCCTTTATCATTACCGGTTTTAATTTCTGTGGTTTGCACATCGGGCTGTCCAATAAGCCAAAAACTTTCGTTGCTGCTGCGTTTCTTTTTTAAGTCGTCTGTCAGCATATCGGCGTTCATCTGGGCTTCGAGCAAGGTGATGCCTGGCCAGTTTGTTTCCTCAATATCTTTGCGGGCTTCGGGGTCAAAGTGGAATGCACAGAATAATACAATTTCTGGTTTCGGACGAAGTGTTCGTGCTTCTTCCAACGCCAGTTCCACCATGCGTTGTTCCAACGGAGCATGTTCGGGACCAAAACAAACAACAACCCGTTTTGGCTCACTTCCATCGGTGGTCTTTGTTTCGGCTTCTGCCTGTAAAAACCGTGTACCACTCAATGGTTCAACTCTTGTAAATTCAATCGTTTTACCTCCTTTGGCTCTCACTCCTGATCGAAGTAACTCATTACGCCACTCGTCCTGTCGCAAAGTTTCTCCACTTCTTGCTACCGAAATATCTGCTTCAAAGTTGTTCTCCGTTTCTATATCTTCAAATGATTTGGCAATAGGTGCTGGTACGGCTTCAATGGTAAATGGACCGGTTACTCGTGTTTTTTTTACATCTCTTATTGGTTGATCATATAATGTTTCTTGAGGTGCAGTCTCTTTATTAGCAATGCTTTTAAGCGTAACATGCGGTACTGTTTTGTATTTAAAACCACTGCCTACTCCTTCCTTTGGATAGGCTAATTCAAAATAATCAAAATTAGCTGTCATTATCCGCTGTTTGGCTAAGGTAATGGCTACTCTCGATGTATCGCAAGTAATCCAACGTCTGCCCCAATTTTCTGAAACAAAAGCCGTTGTTCCACCTCCACAGGTAATATCTAAAACTAAATCGCCAGGATCGGTGGTCATAATTATGCATCTTTCAATAACCTTGTTTGATGTTTGAACAACATAAGTTGGGTCTGATGCTCCATGAGTATCATCCCAAAAATTTGATATTGTTTGAACGGGGAAATCTTCAAAAAATCTCACATAATTAGGTAATCCTCCCGGTGCAATAATTCTTTTTTGGTTTATCAGATTTGCGATTCCGTTCTTATTTGTCTTCCATGAATATTTCTGTGCTTTAAAAGTTCTTTCCTCAAATTCAAAATCAAAAAAACATGAAGGAGTATAACCAGAAGACATTAAATTGTCAGCAAAAAAAGGTTTAGCCCCATCAGGAAGTTTAATTTCACCATTTCTTTCTTCTTTTGTCATTCTTCTTCTATCTCCATTTGGTAAATCTATCCAAGTATATCCAGTTCCAGAACCAAATTCTTTTTTCTGAAATAATTGGCGAAATTTTATTTTACTTAAATCTTTGGAATAACAAATTAAATAGTCAGAAATAGAAGGAATTCCTGATGCTCCGAGTGGCAATGTTTTCTTAAATGTAATAAATGAAAAGAAATTTTCACTTCCAAAAACTTCATCCATCAATTCTCTTACGTGATGCACATTTTCATCACTAATCTGCACAAATACACTACCACTTTCGTGCAATAATTCCT
>JAVHPO010000047.1:0-3409 GCA_036170635.1 Prolixibacteraceae bacterium
TGATTTTAGCCTGATTTTTCTCGATTTATAGGGGAAGAGCTGCAAGTTGGGTTAAGCCTATCGCGAAGAAAAGAGATGCCGTGATCCCCAGCCAGATAAAGATTTGTCTGTTGACAAAAGCATCTGATACCAAGGGAATGTATTCAATAAACCTGCGGATGGCCAGAATGATAAAACCCATACTGATCAGCATCCAGGACAGATTGTATTTGGTTACCCTTGTAAGCCTGATAGATAGAAAAGCAGCAAAAATCTGCAAAATCATTGCCAGAATGAGTGCAATCTGTAATAACATTTTACAGCCCCCTAAACGTTAAATTAGATTGAATTTCCTGATTGATTGACGAGTGGCGCCCTTTTAAATTCTGCATTTTTGTCAAACAGGTAACGATAAGTTACATGTGTCTTATAGATTGAGCCTCCAATAAATGAAGCAACTTTCATCATAACTGGATTAAAATCGCCAATCCAGTTCAATTCAAAGGTTTTGTATTTAAATGTTGGTTTAAGTACTTGTTCCTGGAAAAACAGTACCAAAGCACCCTCAACACCTTTGTTCTGAAAAGAAGGGATTACTCCAAAGATACGACCAATTACCCTATCAACAGCGTGATTAACCCTGAGGTCCCATAAAAAGCGCAACTTATTGAACCAATTAAATTGCCCATTAAATTTTTTAGTGATCTGACCGATATCCGGCATCATGATAAAAAAGGCAATTGGTTCGCCTTTGTAATAACCGTAAATGATGAGTCTCTCATCCATAATAGGTTCCATCGATTTGAGCAACGTTAGGGCCTCCTGATCTGTTATATCTTTGGTCCCCGTAAACTTGCTCCATGCCTGGTTGTAGATAATTTTAAAATCAAGGGCAAATTGGGTGTTTCCTTTCTGAATCAATTTAAACTCGTAATCCGGATTGGTCAATATCCTGCTTGCTGTTCTATGCAGAACAGGGTGAAGATCTGAAGTATCCTCAAATGTACGTTGATAAGTATATTGGTTGAAATAATTTTTGAATCCATATCCCTCAAACAGATCTTTGTAATAGGGGTAATTGTAAGGCATTTGAAAGACCGGTTCATGAAAACCCTCCACAAGACATCCCCAAAAAGCATCCCGCATTCCGGGGTTTATTGGACCGTCCATCGCCTGAAGTTGGTTGGATTCTAACCAATTCTTTGCAACATCAAACAAGATTTCTGCAACCTGCATGTCATTGACAGCGTCAAAAAATCCAATACCTCCGGTAGGCCTTTCATCCTGAGTAAAAGAATCTTCTGTGTAAAAGGCAGCTATCCTTCCCAGACATTGTCCTTTTGAATCTTTAATGATCCACCTTTTGATATCTCCCTTTTGGAGTTGCTTGTTGTGTTTTTTGTCAAAAATCTCTTCGACCTGAATATCCAATGGTCGGTTCCAATTACTATCATTCTTATACAATTGTGCCGGAAATTCATGAAATTCCCTTATTTGAGCAGAATCTTTTACTTCAATAACCACATACAGTGCTTTGGTTGACATAAGTTTCCGGTAGTTAAAGGATCAAAAGTAAAAAATCCTTTCTGTTTTGGAAATATAACCCATGCAAATGACTCATAATAGGTTCCAGATTGCTTGCGAAATTCACGATTTTGAAGTAGCTTTGAGTATCACACGCTTGTTCCATTTGACCGTAAAAAAAACGAAACTAATAGTATATGAAAAGAAGTATCTGGATTCCACTGCTTATAGTTGCTGCTATCCTCATCATTGGAACCTCGCAATACCCGAAACTAAGTATAGCGACAGGGTATGGGGCAAAATGTATGGCTTCCGGGATTTTTATAGCAGGCCGCGAAGCAAACAGCGTAATAGAGAATGATCTTGATTATTCCATTGTAAAATACACCACAAGCAATATTGATTATCAGGAAAAGAGTGTAACCACAACTATTTTGGGACTTGCCAAACAAAAAGCGATCTACCGTGAAGGTTTGGGATGCTGTTTGGTTACAGAACAGCAATCACTTCCGCAATTGGTAGCCCCTTCGCTGAAAAAAACAGCAGTTATGCCGTCGTGGAGGAATCCCTGGCCTGACGGTGATGGCAAAAGTGATTCCCGGTTTTCTGAACTGGATTCTACAAAACTTCAAATGGCGGTTGATTGGGCTTTTGATGAACCCGAAGTGAAATTAAAGAGAACTGCTGCAGTTGTAGTTATATACAAAGGAAAACTGGTTGCAGAAAAGTATTGGAAAGAGCAATCCATTACTTCAGACACGAGGCTTTGGGGCTGGTCCATGAACAAAAGCATTGTAAATGCGATGGTTGGAGTACTGGTTAAGCAAGGAAAATTGTCAGTTCAGGCATTAGCGCCGATCGAAGAGTGGCTTCAGGATAGGCGGAGGGAAATAAAAATCAATGACCTTTTGCACATGAGCAGTGGCCTGAAATGGAATGAAGATTATGGTGATCTGTCGGATGTTACCACGATGCTCTACAAGGAACCTGACTGTTATAGGTTTGCCATTGGATTTCCATACGAAAAAGAACCGGATAGCGACTATAAATACTCCTCAGGTACGACCAATATTCTGTCTGGGATCATCAGAAAAACATTGAACAATGACCAGCAATATTTTGAGTTTCCTTACCGCGAAATTGCCAATAAAATTGGAATGTCCAGTCTAATTTTAGAGACGGATGCCAAAGGAAATTTTGTTGGATCCTCCTATGGATACGCAACGGCAAGGGATTGGGCTAAATTTGGCCAGCTGTATTTGCAAGATGGTGTGTGGAAGGGAGATAGCATCTTACCGAAAGGATGGGTGTCTTACACAACAACACCAGCCAATGCTGCGAATGGCAAATATGGTGCGTTTTTCTGGCTCAATCGCTCCGGGGAATTGCCTGATGTCCCTCAGGATATGTTTGCATGTCAAGGTCACAGAGGTCAGCGTGTGTTCGTTATTCCTTCCAAACAGCTGGTGGTCGTCAGATTGGGTTTTGGGGAGGAAAAATTCGACCACAATCAGTTTTTAAAAGGAGTTTTGTCGGCATTTGGTTCTATTAAATAGGTTTGAATTTTCCTGAGTTATTATTTGGAAAGAGTGTTTGGCCATTATTATTTACCTTTGCCAACTATGGAATCGACTAAATCGAAATTTTTGCCCCCTGAATGGTATCCGCAAAGCGGAGTCATGTTAACCTGGCCGCATGCAAAGAGTGATTGGATTGATCTTTTAGATGAGGTAGAAGCCTGTTTTATATTATTAGCCAATGAGATACTAAAAGAAGAGAGGCTATTGGTGGTTTGCTCCGATCCTGATGCCGTGGCATTGAAGATTGATCAATCTTTGGCTGGGAATCTGCTTGTGGTTCAACTTGATTCCAATGATACCTGGGCCAGGGACCACGGGCCGGTTAC
>JAVHPO010000047.1:3509-6097 GCA_036170635.1 Prolixibacteraceae bacterium
TTGTGGTTCAACTTGATTCCAATGATACCTGGGCCAGGGACCACGGGCCGGTTACCGTAGTGGTCAATGGTACACCTGAACTGTATGATTTCCGGTTCAATGGCTGGGGCTTGAAGTTTCCAGCCTGGCTGGATAATCAAATCACTTTTAAAATGTTTGAATCCGGGCTTTTCTCTGGAAGTGTCAGATACGTAAATTGCATGAATTTTGTTTTTGAAGGTGGAAGTTTTGAGACGGATGGGTTGGGAACCATGCTTACCACCGAGGCCTGCCTGCTTTCCAGGAATAGAAATCAGAAGATGTCGAAACAGGAGATAGAATCCTATTTGATGAAAACGTTTGATATTCAGCGAATTCTTTGGTTATCATCCGGTTATCTGGCCGGAGATGACACCGATAGCCACATAGATACTTTGGCACGGTTTTGCCATGAGAAGTGCATAGCTTATGTCAAATGCATCGATCCTTCGGATGAGCATTATCTTCAGCTTAAGCAAATGGAGGAGGAGATTAAATCGTTTAAAACCCTTGACGGAAAAGCATATGAGCTGATAGAGCTTCCTATGGCCGATTATGTGGAGGATGATGCTGGGGCCAGATTGCCTGCAACATATGCCAATTTTTTGATTATCAACAATAAAGTACTTATGCCATTCTATTCATCTCCAAAGGATGAAATTGCCAAACAGAACCTGCAAAAGGCCTTTCCTGACCGGGAGGTGGTTGGCATTGAGTGTTCCACTTTGATAAAGCAACATGGATCGCTTCATTGTGTCACCATGCAGCTTCCAATTGGTGTATTATAAACCAGAATAGTTACCTAGTAATCAATGATATGCTAAAAGTAGCCCTTATCCAGCAATCCAACTCTTCTGATACTGGTTTGAACAGAAAGAAACTGACCGAAAATATTAAACAGTGTGCATCGGAAGGTGCTGAATTGATTGTCTTGCAGGAGTTGCACGAGTCGCTTTATTTCTGCCAGGTAGAAGATACGGCCAATTTTGATTTGGCTGAAACGATACCGGGAAAATCTTCTGATTATTATAGTAATCTTGCCATGGAGCTGCAAGTAGTACTGGTTACATCGCTTTTCGAGAAGAGGGCAGTGGGTTTGTACCACAATACAGCCGTCGTTTTCGAAAAGGATGGTTCAATAGCTGGGATGTATCGTAAAATGCACATTCCGGATGATCCGAACTATTATGAAAAATTCTATTTCACACCAGGTGACCTCGGTTTTAAGCCTATTCAGACTTCAGTGGGAAAACTGGGTATATTGGTTTGCTGGGATCAATGGTATCCTGAAGCCGCCCGTTTAATGGCGCTTGCAGGTGCTCAAATCCTAATCTATCCTACAGCGATTGGCTGGACATACAACGACACGGAACCTGAACAAAAAAGGCAACTTGATGCGTGGCTAACTGTTCAAAGAGGACATGCGATTGCCAACGGTGTTCCGGTAATTACGGTCAATCGCACCGGCATTGAATCTGATTATTCAGCTAATACACAAGGAATTAATTTTTGGGGACACAGTTTTGTCGCTGGTCCTCAGGGTGAGTTCTTAGCATTGGCACCAGAGGCCGAAGATGCCAATCTACTTGTAGACATTGACCTGGATAATTCCGAAAATGTTCGAAGATGGTGGCCATTTTTAAGAGACAGAAGGATTGATGCATACGAGGATTTAACCAAACGTTATCTTGACTGAAATGGAAAATCTATTTTTGAAGTACATGGGGAATCGGTTGGAATTATCTTCAGCCAAGCTGGCCCATCAGGGTCCGGTTATCACAATTTCCAGGGAGTGCGGTTGTCCGGGGAATGACATTGCAGAGATGCTGATGAACAAACTAAACAAGAAAATGGTCAAGGATGGCCATTCTCCCAAATGGAAATGGGTTAACAAAGAGATCCTGTTAAGAACATCCGAGGAGCTGAAAATGAATCCGCGTGATGTGGAAACCTATGTAAAAGCCAGGGAAAGCGGTGTATTGCATGATCTTGTGGCCTCTTTTACTGAAACTTACCATGTCAGGAATGCAAACATTAAGAAAGTCATTCATGATGTGATCCTACACCTGGCCAGTGAAGGGCATGTAATAATCGTTGGAAGGGGTGGAGGAGCAATAGCATGGAACATTCCTAAAGCGCTGCATTTGTATTTAGAAGCACCGCTTTCATGGAAATCAGGTGTGGTAAGTACCCAGAAGGGCATTCCGCTCGCCGAAGCCAGGAAGTTTGTCATTGAAAGAGATATGCAACGGTTAAAATTCAGGGATAATTTCAGGGCTAAATTTTCTGACGAGATATTTTACGATGAGCGCTTTAACTGTAAATCTCTTACTATTGAACAGATTAGCGACCTGGCCTTCCATGCAGCGGAGCATAAAAAACTGATATAACTCATATGTAATGATGGCTGACGACAATAAATTTGATTATCTGAAATCCTATGCCAAATATTTTGGATTGGTATTCCAAATGATTGTACTTGTCGTGATTGGCGCCTTTGGAGGAAAGTGGCTGGATGGTTACTTTCACTTTGAAACTCAAATCTTCACCATTGTATTGATTATTTCCGC
>JAVHPO010000048.1:0-6071 GCA_036170635.1 Prolixibacteraceae bacterium
TTTGCAGCTCAAGCAGGGCACCATTCATCAGCTCCTCATGCGTAAACCACGGTTTGTTGAGCGGTTGACCATTCAGTTTGGCGCTTTGGATGTATTTGTTTTTAACGGAACATCCGGGCGCTTTGATGGTGAATAT
The DNA here is from genome assembly GCA_036170635.1 of Prolixibacteraceae bacterium. Classification (GTDB taxonomy): domain Bacteria; phylum Bacteroidota; class Bacteroidia; order Bacteroidales; family Prolixibacteraceae; genus CAINVV01. Next base: position 137 of record JAVHPO010000048.1, read on the forward strand.
CTTGCCATTTTCGAGGGATATTTTTACCTCTTCGAAAAGCGGGGAGCCAATGTTGTAGTAGGGCAGTCCAGGGGTAACCGGATAAAAGCCCATCGAAGAAAAGACCACGAATGCTGTCATGCCCCCGCCGTCTTCATCTCCTGGAATGCCAAAAATATTGTCCTTGAACCAGACATCCAGAAGAAAACGAATTCTTTTCTGGGTCTTCCAGGGTTCTCCTGAATAGTTGTATAGATAAGGGATGAAGAAACTGGGTTCGTTGCCCATCGAATATTGTCCGACCATGCCGGTTCCATCTGGAAATTTGGCAAAGAAGGCGTATTTGCTTCGGCCCAGTGGTTCACGGAAGAGCTGATCGAGGGAAGCGGTAAAGGATTCCCGTCCACCCATTAGTCCAATGAGACCGCTGAGGTCGTGCTGAGCCTGCCATGCATAAGTATAGGCGTTGTTTTCGTCATAATAGTCGCGCCCGCCCGGACCGCCATCGAATTTTGGATCAATGTCAATCCAGTTTCCTGCAGAATCTTTTGGCCACATCAGCTTCTTATCAGGACGGTAGAGGTTGCGGTAGTTGAGCGATTGTTTCCGGTAGTAGGCAGCCTCTCCCGGTTTGTTCATCTCTCCTGCCATTTCTGAAAGCGCCCAATCGTCGAAACTGTGAGCCAATGTGATGGCAACACTTTGACGATGCTCGAAGCTGTGCACCATTTTTACGGTTTCTGATTGTCCGGGCCACAGTGCCGGATAAAAGCCCTTTTCACGGTAGAAGGTGTCGAGGATGCATTTCGGGCCATTTCGCCAGGGAAGCATGGTGGCTTGTGTGGCATTTTTCAGCATCGCTTCATACGCCTTTGGTACATCGAAATTGCGCACTCCTTTCCGATAGCCGTCCAGAATTGTTGCGGTGGAGTGAAATCCATTCATGGCAGGATCATCCATGAAAAGCAGTGGTAATTGTGGCAGCCATCCTCCTTGCTCATACATGGTGACATACGACTGCAGCATGTCTCCCTCCATTTTGGGATGAAGAATGGAACGGAGTGGGTGCATGGCGAGATAAGTGTCCCAAATCCAGTCGTCCACGAAAAAATCGCGGGTAGTGGGGTGTACTTTGTGGTCGTAACCGCTGTAGTATTGACCGTGCTCGTTGATGTTGATCATCCTTTCGTACTGCCTGTATAGAGAGGTGTAGAAGGTACGGCGCTGGGCATCCGTGCCACCTTTGACCTTGATCTGGTCCATCACGGTAGTCCATTTTTGCTCAGCGTTTTTTCTGATACCGTCAAAATCCCATGCCGGAATCTCAGCGACCAGATTGGCTTTGGCCTGTTGGATGCTGATGAAGGAGATGGCATATTTGAACAACACTTCCGAAGGGGTGTTTGCACCAAAGCGAATCCACGCACCCGGTTTTACTTGTGATTCGCCTTTTTTGGGATCGGAAACCTGAAGGTTCAGCTTTCCGGCTTGACCGGCTTGATTCACCTCTCCATAGACGTAAGCCTTCATTCCCATAAATTCTTCAGTCCCTGAGAATGAGTTTACCAGTCTCCCAGTCTCCCAGTCCCCAAGTCCCCTAGTCTTTCCGTCTTTACTTCTTTCGGTCGCCCCTTCGTTCCCTCGCCCCTTCGCCCCCTCGTTTTCCATTTCCCAACTTCCCTGGTTAATAATCCGTAGCGCCAAAAACTTCTCTCCCTTACCAGGAAAGCTAAACCTGAAAATACCGCATTTGGCGCCGGGAGTGAACTCGGTCTTGATGTTGTTGTCAATGAAATAGGTAGAATAGTAAAACGGTCGTGTAATCTCCAGATCATGGTCATAGGTTTGCCGTTTTCCCCAGGTTTCGGCCATTGGCTCCCCCAGATATGGCATGACACCAAACAATTCGCCCTTTCGGTGGGAGGAGATGGTTAAAGGAAAAAAACTGATTTGATCATCTAAATAATCGGCACGGATCGGATAAAAGCGTACCATTTGATTGGGCAATTGGACAGTTGGACGGGTTGGCTGCAGAAGGATACCGACATTGCCGATGGTGGGATCGACTGTTTCAAGATTGGTGCGGGTTTGGGCCGTTGTGACCAAGAGAAACGAGAAGAGGAAAACGAGAAGAAGGAGGGGGCGAAGGGGTGAGGGGGCGAGGGGGAGACTAGGAGACTGGGGGACTAGAAGACTGGGGGAGCGACTAGTATGAATAGAGATAGATAACCGGGTGGTTTTTTGATTTATGTACCGTTGAAATGATTGTAGATTTGATTTCATATGTAGTAGTTTTAGAAGTAAACTCTTGTTTTGTCGTAATTAATTTGTGCCATTTGTGGTGAAAATTTAACCACAAAGGTCGCAAAGGAATGCACAAAGGAACACGAAAAGCCGGAATGAGGTGGTCTCCCCCTCGCCCAGTCTCCCCTTCGCCCCCTCTTTTTCTTCCTCTGCAAATGTAGTTTGAATTGACTAAACTATCAATCTTAAAAATCGATCGTTTGCGATAACGGTTTGGAAAAAGTTCGTTATTTTAGCAGGATAAAACAGATCAGAATTTGGGGATTTTCATTCAATCCAGGAAACCAAAGTGATTGGCCACTCAATAATAGAATCATTATCAATAACATAAATAAATTAAACCAATGAAAAGAATTAGCTTTTTGCTTTTGATGACACTTTTTACCGTTTCATCCTTTGCTGTACTGCCCGGTATGGGGAACCATTCCAGAGAGAATGGTGTTGGAGCTTCCCAGCTTCCACCGGAAAATCAACCTGACAATGCACTTACCGCTAAGGAGCAAAAAGAGGGATGGATCCTCTTGTGGGACGGGAAAACCCTGAACGGTTGGGTTAGTAACAGGGACGGTGTTGTACCTCAAAAGGGATGGACGATCCAGGACAATGAGTTAATTGTAGATTTCGGGAAGAACAAAGGAGGCGGAGACCTTGTTACTGAAAAGGAATTCAAGAATTTCATCCTGGAGGTAGATTTTAAATTGACTCCAGGTGCCAACAGTGGGATTAAATATTTCATTCAACCCAACAAGGAGGGTAAAGGTTATAAAAACGTCGGTTGTGAATACCAGGTCCTGGATGATGTTTTACATCCGGATGCCAAACTGGGAAAAGACGGCGACCGCACTTTGAGTTCACTTTATGATTTGATCCCAGCCCTTAAAACCAAACCTTTTAAAGGCGTAAACCAATGGAACAGCGCCCGTATCGAGGTAAAGGGGGAAAAAGTAGCCCACTACTTGAACGGGACTAAAGTGGTCGAGTATACCAGAGGAACACCGGAGTGGAAAGCACTGGTGGCAACCAGCAAATTTGCCAAAGAGGTGGGGTTTGGTGAATATCCGACAGGTCATTTGCTGTTGCAGGAACACGGGAATGAAGTGCACTACAAGAATATCAAGATTAAAGAACTTAAGTAAGTTAACTAGTTTGAAGGGTTTGAGATGTTTGAAAAGTTTTTGACTTTCAATTGCAGTTACTATCCTTCAATTCTTTATTTTTCACCACAATAGACACATAGGACACAATAGAACCTACTGTGTCCTATGTGTCTATTGTGGTGAATTCTTTCGTGAGCAAGCACAATTAAATTTTAAACATTCGCAACTACTATTTAGCATGGATCAAAAATCAGATTTAAGCAGACGCAATTTTATCTCCAACACGGCAATGGGGACCGTTGCCACGCTGGGGGCAGCCAATTTACTGCTTTCTTGTTCAGGACCAGGAACCAAACCCACCAAAGAAACAGCCTCATCGGCGATGCTTGATGTGGCGCCGGATGGCAAAGTGCTTCGTGCCGGATTGGTCGGATGCGGCGGAAGGGGTACCGGCGCGGCCATCAATTTTGTCGATGCCGGACCAAACCTTCAGATCGTTGCGCTGGGCGACGTCTTTCAGGATAAGATGGCCGAGTCGAGGGCCCAACTCAAAAAGCAGCGAAACATTGAAGTGCCCGATGAAAAGTGTTTTGTCGGATTCGACAGTTACCAGAAGGTACTCGATGCCGGCGTTGATATCGTCCTGTTGTGCACCCCTCCTCATTTCCGGCCGGCCCATGTCGAAGCCGCCGTCAATGCCGGGAAGCACATCTTCATGGAGAAACCCTGTGCGGTCGATCCGGTTGGCGCCCGATCCATTCTGGTCTCCTCCAAAAAGGCGGAGCAGCTGGGATTGTCGATTGTGAGCGGCACAATCCGACGGGTGCAAAAAGATTATGTCGAGACACACAGGAGGGTTGCTGCCGGCGAGATCGGCGAGATTGTCAGCGCTCATGTGGTCCGGAATGGCGGTGCGCTTTGGGTGAAAAAGAGAAGACCCGAGTGGACCGACATGGAGTACATGCTTCGCAATTGGGTGAATTTCTGTTGGCTTTCTGGCGACCACATCGTCGAACAGTTTATCCACGAGGTAGATGTGATGAACTGGCATATCGGAAAGAATCCTGTGAAATGCATGGGCTGGGGTGGCCGCCAACGACGGGTCTCAGGCGACCAATATGACTTTTTTAGCGTCGAATATGTATACGACAATGGAATGGAGGCACATTGCGCCGCACGGCAGGTAAGCGGATGCAGTAACCTGAAACGCGAAATCATCGTGGGTACCAAGGGCTATGCCGATTGCAACGGCACGCTTTTCCATCCTGATGGCACGGTGATGTGGAAATATCCATACCCAAAAGACGGTGATACCGATCCGACCTGGAAGGTAAAAGATCCTTATGTGCAGGAGCATGTTAACCTGGTGACAGCGATACGCACCGGAAAACGGTTCAGTGACGCGGAGGCCCAGGTCAATTCTACTCTTATCACCATGATGGGTAGAATTGCGGCCTACACCGGTAAGGATGTTACCTGGGATGAGATGATGAACTCCGGTCTTTCGTTAGGGCCTAAAACATATGCCATCGGGCCTGTTCCCAATATCCCGGAGGTGATTCCGGTGATTGGGATTGAAGCGGTGCCCTCCTAAGAATGAGGGGGCGAAGGGGCGAGTGGGAGAGGGGGAGAACTCTTCAATGAAACAGAGAAACGGATCTATTTTGAAGAGTGAAAAAAGAGTGGGAGAGTGGGCGAGTGGGTGAAGGGGTGAGTGCCATCATCAACATTTTGAAACGGGGAAACGATGAAGCGGAGTGCTGGGATCTGGGAAAATGAGAACGGTTCCTAAGCGAAGCCTAAGGGTGAAAATAATGTGAAAATTGGGAAATGTGAAAATGTGAAAATTGACAGTTGCACGATCCTAAATTTTCTGACCACAATGGTGAGCCTTTGCAAATCATACCCCGCAGGGGTTAACTTTGAATAGCCCGGGGTAAAGCGACGAAGGAGCGGCACCCCGGGTTGGGAATGTCGATTGAAAAGCCGTCCGCGGTAGCATGCAGAAAATTGCAGTCACGTTAATTTCGGACGGAAAGAGCGACTATTGAAAGAGGAGACATTGAGACCTCTCTTTGAGCGAAACTGATCTGGGGAGAGTGCATCAAAACATTTTGTGACCTTTGTATCATCCTTAGAGACCTTTGTGGTAAAAAATCTAACCACTAAGGTGTTCACAAAGGGTTCCACAATGGACACCGGTAAATAGCTAATAAATAGAACCATGAAGCGAAGAGAATTTGCCAGAAACACAATTGCTGCCTCATTTGGCGTGATGGCAGCCCCTTATTTGGGGATTGCCCAAACCGAAACAAGCCCGGTAAGGTCCATCAAAAAGGGGATCATGTGGGGAAATATTGGGTTCGGTGTATCCATCCTGGAAAAATTTCAGGTTGCCAAAGCTGCCGGTTTTGACGGTGTTGAGGTGTACAGTCATCTCAATAGGGAGGAGGTTCTTCAGGCCGCCAAACAAACCGGCATGATCATCCCTTCTGTTTGCGGCTCCCTTCATGGTAAATATTCATTGTCCGATCCCGATCCGAAGGTTAGGGCAC
>JAVHPO010000049.1:0-5996 GCA_036170635.1 Prolixibacteraceae bacterium
TGATCCGTCATTGCGACCGCTGCCTGTCCCGATTTTTCATCGGGAAGGAACGAGCGGGAAGCAATCTGCCGCCTTTTCACAACTCAAAATAACCCACCGTCATTGCGCTCCGCTAGCTGGCGGAAAAGCAATCTCTCACCCTGGCTTCCAGCTAACATGACAGATTTTTCTAAACTGTCATAAAGGGATTATGCACAATCAAAATTATGAATGTTTGAACAATGGGTCTGTTGTATATTTAACAGATTATCAATAGATTGCTTCGTCGTTCCTCCTCGCAATGACGGTACGCTGTTGCGTTTGTGATTGGGAACACACGGAGCGGAGAAGCAATCGCAGCGTGATTTCCTGCCACCAATGACGGATTTTACAAAACTGTCATAAATGGATAGTGCGACGTTGAAGATTAAGAATATTTGAATAGTTGTGTATTACACTGTTAATCATCAGATTGCTTCGTCGTTCCTCCTACCAATGACAGATTTTGTAATATAATGAAAATCAGATAGATGCAAAAATGTATTTAGCAACTTCATTACATGCAGATATTTTCTGTCATCTTCACATTGTGCCCAAAAAAATTGGGTGTTGACTCGCAATGACGAATGCCGCAGGGGGGGCGTTGGATGAGGCGAGGGGTGGAACAGAGAATAAGATTTGTTGCTAATTTTCACCCACCCCTCGCCTCATCCAACTGACCAACTAATGATCCGTCATTGCGACCGCTGCCTGTCCCGATTTTTCATCGGGAAGGAACGAGCGGGAAGCAATCTGTCGCATTCTCACAACTCAAAATAACCCTCCGTCATTGCGATCCGTCGGCTGGCGGAGAAGGAATCTGTCACCCTGGCTTCTATAAAAAAACCTCAAATAATTCTTCTTTTTCATTCAAATTGGTTAAATTTAATAATGATAAATAAAGTTGCTTGCGTTTACATTTTATCCAATAAAAATCACACGGTTATTTATGTTGGAGTGACAAGTGATCTTGGCAAAAGGATCATTCAGCATCAAACTGGTTTTTTCAAGAATGCATTTACCAGCAGATACAACGTAACCGAGTTGGTCTATTTTGAAGAATTTGAAAGAATGGAAGATGCCATTCAAAGAGAGAAGCAATTGAAAGCGGGTTCGAGGGACAAGAAAATCAATTTAATATCGGGATTCAATCCAAAATGGGAGTATCTGTTTAAGAAACGACCATAAGCAAATTTCTCACATACAGGAAGGTTATTCCATAATAGAATACCTATCGCAGCCAGCTTAGTCCAACCCGGTTTCATTTTCCATTTCCCCATCTCTTCTTTTCGCAAATTCTTTCTATCAATTTGGTTTTCAGCAGTATTTTACATAAATTTGGAGAAACGTTAAATTAAAAGCTAGTACGTTAGCCGTAATTTTAAAAGACGAAGTTAAATAATGAAAAACTAAAGAAATGAAATCTAATCTTGCCTTTAAAAAATCAATTTTTACGATTACACTGATTTTAGCATTTAATTCTTCCTTATGGTGTGCAAATGCTGACGCTGACAAATTTGTAGGAGTTTGGATGTGTAAAACATGTAGTGATAGAATTATTATCAAAAAGGATGGTTCAAATTATTTGGTGGATGTTCAAGAATCATATTCTGTTGATTCAGGAAGCGATTCTGGTACAACATTCAAGTCTAGATTCAAATCGATTGGTGAAAATAAAGAAGGTAAAATAGAAGTAGCTTTTGATTTTGGAATGACTGTGATAACTCTGTCCGCAGATACAAAGAAGATTTATTATGTGGGTAATGAATTTATAAAAGCTGATTACCCAGGGATTTGGAAGAGAAATAATATCGAAATCTCGTTTACGAAGAATTCAAATGATGATAAATATACTATACTTTCATATAATACAATGGGGAATAAACATTTAGCTTCATATGTCGGAAGGATGGTAGAAGGAAGATTAGTATATTATGAAAATCTCTCCAATGGTTCTCAGATAGGCCACTCTATTATTTTAGTAAGTGCAAATTGCATAAATGATATATTTAATGAAGATGGTCAAGTTTATCGCTTTAAATATTGCAAATGATAAAAATTGCCTATTACTGAAAGAGAAGGTATCTGTGAGTTGCCCCGAATAAAAAATGAGTTAATGAAGGACTGCCGAGTTTATTTAATTTCCTCTTCCCCTTCCGTCTCCTCCTCCATCCATTCCCCCTCCACCGCATCATCTTCTTCCTCCTGCTCTTCGGGTTTTGAAGGAACCGATTTACGGAACAAAACTGCCAGGGCAAATCCTGATAAGGCGCCCCACAGATGGGACTCCCAGGATATTTCGGGCTTGATGGGAAAGATGCCCCAGAACAGGCCGCCATAAAAAAAGGCTACCACGAGGGATATCGTCAGTAGCCTGACATTGGAGCTTAAGACGCCGCTTAAAAAGAGGAAGGCGGCAAGGCCATAAATAAGGCCGCTGGCACCAATGTGCCAAGCCTCCCGTCCGCCAAGCCATACCAAAAGACCAGTTGAGAGATAGATCAAAACGAAGATAAGGGCCGACGATTTCCGGTAGAAAAAAAACAGCGAAAACATCAGTACAAACATGGGGACGGTATTGGCAGCCAAATGTCCGAAACTTCCGTGTATCAAAGGTGAAAAGAGTATCCCCCACAGGCCGTCAACCTCCCTTGGATAAATCCCCCTCCCTGCAAAATCCAACGAATATTCATACTCGACCAATTTGATCAACCACAACCCCACGACAAAGGCGGAGGTGATAAAGAAGGAGTACCAGGCAATGCGTTTTTCAATGGCAGACTGCTCTTCCGAATCATTCACCGGATGATATCTTGAAAGTAATGACATAATCGCAAACCAATCAAATTGAGTATTCCTACTTCAAATATAACAGAATATGTCCGGATACTTTGAAGCAGGTTAAATTCTTTCTGATTCAGTTTTTTGTTATATTTATTGCATAAATCCCTACAAATAAAACTGTTATGATTACAAAAAAGATCCTGATTGCAGAAGACAACAAGCTAATTCTGGATACAGTTGTGTTCAAACTGCAAAAAGAGGGCTACGAAGTTACAAAGGCAGTCAATGGCAAGGAGTGTCTCGAATGCTTGCAAAGTGGCAGTTTTGATCTCCTGATTACTGACCTATTCATGCCTTACATTAGTGGTCATGAGATAATTTCCGCAGTCAGGTCTGAAATGAAAAGTGATCTGCCCATCCTTGTTTTGTCTGCTGCCGGTGCCGAAGAGACTGTTTTAAAGGCCTTTGAGCTGGGCGCGGACGATTACATGATCAAACCTTTCAGTTTGGGCGAACTCTCAGTCAGGGTTCGGAAAATATTGGCGTCCAGAACATAATTGCCTCTCGGTTGTTGAAGCTTATGAACCTTATTTGAAGCGCTGATGAGATTAAAATCCCTGTTTTTTTTGATCGCTTTTACCTCTTCGCTGCTACTACAGGTAGGCGCCATTGCTCAAATTGATCATGAAAGGAAATCCGCGCTAATAAGTGACTCCGTTCCTGACACACTTCGGGCATCAATTGGCAGGGAAATCAAAACGGGCAGTCCAAAAGCAGAAAGTCCGTATTATCGTATCGAGATCAAAGATGACCGTACGTATGACAATTTTTTCTCCCGAAAATTCTTGTACAACCCTAAAAATATCAAATCTGATTTGATCGGCTGGAACAAGCACCTTCCCTCACCATTCGCCGGATTGTATACCAGCATCATCGAAAAGGCTTTTCGCTTCCCAATCATATTCATATTTCTGGCGCTTATTCTTGCATTTGCCGGAAACGTTTTGTTCGTGATCGCGGTATTGTTTATCACCAACAGGATGATGAATTTCAAGGTAAGGCAAAAAAGAATAATCCGGGCATTGTTTGAGAAAATCTTAACGGACCTCATGCTGCAAGTAACGGATATACCTCAAACCATCCGCCGTCTGTCCAAATCCAAGCTTAAAAAACACTACAACCTTTTGATTGATGTGATGATGGATTTCCAGAAAAGTTTCAGGGGCGATTCTGATCGTCAAATCATGGAGCTTTATCAAAGAATGAACCTGAGCAAGATTTCGTACAACAAAATATATTCGATTTCTTTCTATGAACAGGTGAAAGGGCTTCGTGAACTGACAAATATGAAACATCATCAGGCAACTGAAATGATTGTCTCCAAGCTGAATGATCCGATTGACATCGTCAGGACAGAGGCACAAATCTGTTACCCTATTGCAAATCCCGAATCACCCTTTGATTTTCTGGGCATCCTGGAAAAGCCCTTCTCAAAGTGGGCGCAGTTAAATATCTACTATTCAATTAAGATTCATGAGATGCCGGTCCCTTCCTTTGACAAATGGATCAATTCGACCAATCCAAATGTGGTTAATTTCTGCATTCTGATGATCGATCTTTTTCAGCAGCAAGATAATTCGGAACACATTATCCGGTTGCTGAATGCCACTGATGAAACAACCAGAAACATGGCCATCAGCGCTTGTGGCAATTTACATCTATTTGATAGCAAGGGTTTTATGAAACTAAATTTTCAATCAGAAACGCTTAAAAATCAAATTGAGATTACCAAAGTTTTCAACCTAATTGGCGATGAAACGGATATTGGTTTTATCGAAACGATCATTCAAAACGAATCAATCACCCTTCGACTGGAGGCTATCCGCGCACTTTACAATTTGGGAGAAATTGGAAAAGCTCATTTGTCCGCCCTTAACCATTCAGTGAATTTTTTGATTTTACCTTACATATCTCAAATTCAAGACAATAGAAATTAATCATGTTGATTCACCTTCTTGAAATATTTGCTGAGACAATTATACTGGTGTATGCCATCGCAATATTTATTGTCTATTTTTCCCTTTCGATTTTCTCCGGAAAAGAGTTGCTTAAATTTTATTATACCGAGAAAATTATCAATTACGATGCGATCCTCTCCTCTCCATTTGCCCCTACCATTTCAATTATAGCGCCGGCCTACAACGAATCAGTGACAATTGTAGAGAATATCAGGGCTCTGTTGTCACTCTACTATCCAAACTTTGAAATCATCATTGTCAACGATGGGAGCAAAGATGATACCCTGATCAAGACCATTGAGGCATATGAACTTGAAAAAATCCCCTACATCATAGATTACAAAATTGAATGCAAGGAGATAGTTGATATATACAAATCAAAGAAAAAAGCCTTCAACAACCTTACTGTCATCAACAAACTCAACGGAGGTAAGGCAGATGCACTAAATGCAGGAATTAACATAGCCAAGGGTAAATATTTTATCGCCATCGATGTTGATTCAATCATTGATCCTTACGCACTTCAGAAACTTGTTCTGCCATTCCTAACTACAACTGACGCGAGGGTAATTGCCACAGGTGGGGTAATCCGTATAGCCAACTCTTGTAAAATAAAGGATGGTCAACTGGTTGAAATCAACGTCCCGGATGATTTCCTGCCGCGATGTCAGGTCATCGAATACAACAGGGCATTCCTGCTGGGACGACTGGCGTGGAGCCGGTTAGACGGGTTGTTACTCATTTCAGGTGCGTTGGGGCTTTTTGACAAGGAAATTGCCATCGCGTGCGGAGGCTATTATCCAAAAACTGTTGGAGAAGATATGGAGATTGTGGTGAGAATGCGTAAATACATGGCTAACCGGAACGAGAAATATAGGGTTGCCTATGTACCTGAACCGCTGTGCTGGACAGAAGCGCCATCAATCTTGAAAATTCTTGGAAGCCAGCGCAACCGTTGGACACGTGGTACGATTGATACAATTTTCCTGCATAGGAACCTTTTCTTCAATCCGAAATTTGGCGTTATGGGGATGCTCTCCTTTCCCTATTGGGTCTTCTTTGAATGGCTGGCACCCATTATCGAGACCTTAGGTTTGCTCTATTTCATCCTCCTGGCCATCTTTGGATTTCCCAATTGGATCTTTTTTAGCGTGATGTTCTTTTTTGTCTACTTCT
>JAVHPO010000050.1:0-5986 GCA_036170635.1 Prolixibacteraceae bacterium
AAAAAGAACAAAAACCCTATTTCAAATTGACAGATATTGCTGTGCAAGGTGAGGCTTCTGTCCTTCCTAAAATCACCCTCACACAAAATATTGTTGGAATGGTACCAGGCAGGGATCCAAAACTAGCCGGGGAGTTTATTATTGTAGGAGCCCATTACGATCACCTGGGATATGGCGGAGCTGGTTCAGGATCAAGAATGCCTGATACCGTTGCCGTGCATCATGGAGCCGATGACAATGCATCTGGCGTTGCAGCTGTCATAGAACTGGCCCAAAAGTTTTCGCATGAAAAAAACAACAATCGTCCCATCCTTTTTGTGGCATTCACAGCTGAAGAATTTGGATTAATTGGTTCCAAGGCTTTCGTAAAAGAATCTTCATTCCCGCTTAATAAGGCTGATGCCATGTTCAATTTTGACATGGTAGGCCGTCTTGATTCCACAAAGGACCTTACCATCGGCGGAGTTGGTACAGCACTGGAGTCCAATGCATTGGTCGATAGCCTTATTCATGGATTTAACATTAAAATATCCAAAGAGGGATATGGACCATCCGATCATGCCTCATTTTATAGTGAGAATATACCGGTCATTTACTTCACCACCGGGGTACATGACCAGTACCATACACCAAAAGACACTTACGACAGAATCAACATCAATGGAGAAAAAATGATTACAGAAAACGCCTATCTGTTGATTAAGGAGGTGGCCAATCGCAGCAAAAGGCTAACTTACCAGGAGAGTGGACCGAAAGTTGGCATCTCTACGCGAACAGATTTGAAAGTTACTCTGGGCATCATTCCTGATTTTGCAGGAACAGAAAAAGAAGGAATGCGCATAGATGGGGTCACACCAGGCAGGCCTGCCTCTAAGGCCGGTCTTTTGAAGGGAGATATTATCATTGCAATCGATGGCAAAAAAGTTGGCAGTATTTACGACTACATGGCCAGAATGAAGGCCTATTCGCCCGGCCAAATCATCTCGGTAGATGTCATGCGGGGAAACGAGAAGAAAGTATTTCTGGTTACACTGTAACAGAAGTAATTAAAGTGAGTAAATTAAACTTTTAATTTACTCGCTTTAAACAAACTCAGGCCAGTCTGGGCAACAATTCAGTCAAAAATTTCCAGAATTTTCCAACCGAGGCAATCTCAATTTTCTCATCCGGAGAGTGAACACCTCTGAGTGTTGGCCCAAATGAAATCATATCCAAGTCTGGGAATTTTTCCAGAAACAACCCGCATTCCAACCCTGCATGAATCGATCTGACTAATGGTTTTATACCAAAAACCTCTTCATAACACTTTCTTGAAATATCCAACGTTGTCGAAGACGGGTTGGGCGTCCAGCCACAGTAGCCTTCGCCATGGTTTACTTTGGCTCCGGCAAGTAAAAAGGCAGACTCTACCATTTGGTATATGTCCTGTTTTCCACTATCCTGATCGCTTCTTTGACTTGTAACAATCTCAACAATAGACTCTTCCTTGAATTTAACACTAGCAAGATTGGTAGAACTCTCCACCAGTCCCGGCATCCTGGCACTCATTGAATGAATACCATGCGGCAAAGCATACAACAAGTTCACAAATTTTTTCTGACTCTCCCTGGTCATTACAGAATCAGGCAAATCGGTACTTTCCAGGACAAGTTTAAATTTCGGTTCCTTTCCCAACAGTTCATTTTCCATATCCACCCTGAAATGGTTGATTTCAATGGTAAGATGCTCTTTCTTATCCTGAGGAACAACCAAAATGACATTGGCTTCGCGAGGAATTGCGTTGCGAAGATTACCTCGCCCGAATTGTCCAATATAGTATTCGCATGATCTATCTAATTGATAAAGAAAGCGGTTCAATATTTTTATGGCATTTCCCCTACCCTTTTCAATGTCATCTCCTGAATGTCCCCCAAGCAATCCTGTAACACTGATTTTGAAGGCAACAAAATGGTGAGGGACCGCTTCAGTTTCGTATTTGAACGTTCCAACCGAATCGATTCCCCCGGCACATCCGATAAATAACTCACCTTCATCCTCCGAATCGAGGTTGAGTAAAATTTTCCCCTCCAGCATACCTGATTGCAGTGCTTTTGCGCCGGTTAAACCGGATTCTTCATCAACTGTGAACAATACCTCAATAGGAGGATGCACCAGGCTATTATCGGCCAAAATAGCCAAGGAAGCTGCCATTCCAATGCCACAATCTGCACCAAGTGTGGTACCCTGCGCCCTAACCCATCCATTTTCTACCATCGGAACAATTGGATCCTTGAAAAAATCATGGTTAATACCTTTATTCTTCTCACACACCATATCCATGTGCGATTGCAAAACAACAATGTTTCCTTGCTCCAATCCCTTCATGCCACTCTTTTTGATCACCAGGTTTCCTACCCGGTCTTTCCGGATCTCCAACTGATGGGAGGCAGCAAAATCTTCCAGGTATTTTATAATCTTTTCCTCCCGTTTAGACGGACGTGGCACCTGGCAAATCTCATTGAAATAGTGCCAAATGGAAGATGGACTCAATTCTTTTAAATTATTCATACAGAAAAACTTATTCTATCTAGATTAAAGTAATAGGTAATAACCAGAATAATTAATGAGGGACAAATTTCTATTCGCCAAAGATAGGCTAAACATGCCTAATAATCAACTATCCAAGAAAATATTGGCGTATTTTCTATCATATATTCTATTCACAATATTGAAGTTTTGGTCAACTATTTTAATAACAATTTCTCCTCAAAACTGTTCCAATCCAATTTTTTAATTACTTTTGAAGTGAATAGGTGCCGCACGGCTTAATTGGGAATCCGGTGAAAATCCGGTACAGTTCCCGCTGCTGTAAGCCCGATCCTGCAAGGGATAGTACGTTTTTGATCATTGATCCACTGTTTGTCTCACACGAACGGGAAGGAGATTAAGAATCGGGATAAGTCAGAAGACCAGCCATTCACAATTTAAGCTTTCGGGATAAAAGCGTGCAGGCGAATGACAACCAGTTGTTTCTCCTCCTGTAGGCTTAAACATTTAATTTATTAGATCACAGTGATTCGAAGAAAACAATATTCGTTTCTCGATTCGGTCCCTGAGCTTGTCGAAGGGTTCGATTTTCGATTTTCGATTCGGTGCCTGAGCCCGTCTGAGCGTAGTGCCAGGATTCGATTTTCAGGTCAATCGTTGGAATGGATGGATTTTCTCATCTCAAAATTGGCCGTATTAATTCTAATATTCTCTATTTATGCATGTTCCGATAAGATGACAACCACTGATGAGTCGGTTCAAACAACCAACCAGTCACCCTATATTACCAAAGTATTCGATTATCAGTATGGGCCAGGTCAGCATGCGTCGCTCATCGCTCCCAATGAGAAATGCAATGCTTTTATTGGTGAGCCCTGGATAAACGGAAAATCATTTACCTACCTGGGTGGTTGGGGTGGGTATATCATCGCAGGGTTTGATCATGCAGTAAACAATACGAATGGTCCTGATATTGCAGTATACACACAGCCTTCGGTCGGCTCTGAGCCAGGTGTAGTATTTGTGATGGCTGATACCAACAACGATGGCCTTCCGAACGATGGCCCATGGCTGGAACTCAAGGGAAGTGAATACAACAATCCGGAAACTATTCATAATTATCAGGTTACCTATTTCAAACCAGGCACTTCCGGCTACGTAACCTGGAAAGATAACCTGGGTAAAGAGGGCACACTCGTTCCGCAATTCGGAACCGGAAGCTGGTGGTGGGGCGGATATGGCAATCAAACATCTGTTGCCTTCACAGGCGAGAAATTACCTGATGCATACACCAACACTTCGAAGGACCCAGCTGTACAGCTTTGGACCCCTATTAGTGGGTTATTCAGGTTCGGGTATGCTGAATGTTATGACAATGAAGATTACAACGTCAAGCTGAAGGCTAATTTTTTTGATATTTCTTCAGCTGTTGATGCAGCCGGCATGCCTGCCACCCTTTCAAAAGTCAATTTTATTAAGGTCCAAAGCGGTGTATTTCAAATAGCTGGCTGGTTAAATGAAATCTCCACCGAAATAAGCGGTGCGGCAGATATTCACCTACTGGACAAAAAAAGCTATTGATGAGACTTTTGCTCCTCATGTTGGTCTTGGTCATGCTTCAATTGTGCGATGCAGTTAAGGCACAATCGCTGAAGGATACCCTTCAATTGCAGACGATTCAAATTCTTGGCAGAAAAGTATCAAACAAGTTCAATGAAACCAGGTCAGAAGTTGATTCCATAACAATTGTCAGGTCAAGCTCCGTAAGGCTTTCGGAACTTATCTCTCAAAACACTCCTGTTTTTATCAAGGAGTATGGAAGAGGTGCGATGGCAACAGCATCCTTTCGCGGCACAGCCCCATCGCACACAAAAGTCAGCTGGAATGGGCTTGAATTAAACTCTCCTATGTTGGGAATGGTCGATTTCTCGCTGATTCCGGTCTATTTTACAGATGAAGTGAAAGTGCTACACGGTTCATCATCTATGAGTGAGTCTGCAGGGGCTTTGGGCGGTACCATTCGTCTCGACAACAGGGCAAACTGGGGCAATACCCTATCGGGAAAGCTTTTAAGTAGCTATGGGAGCTTTAAAACATTGGATGAGTTTGCCCAGATCAGTATTGGAAACAAAAAAATTCAATCAAAAAGCGCTTTTTATTACAACTCCTCTCAGAATGATTTTCCGTTTGTCAATAAGTTGAATGCTACGATCGATCCGCAAACCAATCAATACATTTATCCCTCCGCAACCAATAAAAATGCCAACTACCTTAACTATGGGTTTTTGGAGGAATTGTACTTTCAAACTGGTTCAAACAATTCGCTGTCTGTCAGGAGTTGGTTACAGCACAATGAGCGGAGTATTCCGCAATTGCTTACCAATGAAAGCAATGAGCAGGCGAATATCAACAGACAAACGGAAAATGCCCTTCGTTCGGTGGCAGAATGGAAGCATTATGGCTCAGAGGGACGGTTATCGGTATTGTCTGCACTGAACCTTCAAAACTCCTATTATAAGCTTGAAAACAAGGTTAGCGGGGCTCCCGATCAGACTGTTGTTGATGCAGATTCTAAAATAACCTCCTTTGTGAACAAATTTAGTTACCGGTATCAATTCGATGAAATGCTTGCCATAGAATCGGGACTTCACGCCAGTTTACATCATGTACTCAATGAAAATTTGCAAACAGCCTCCAATCCGTCCGGATATAACAAGAGCAGATTTGAAAATTCCCTCTATGCAAAGATTGAAAAGCAGTTTAGTCCCAACTGGAATGCTGTTGTGATGATCCGGGAGGAAATAATTGATTTCGCCCACAAGGGATTACTGCCGCTGCTAAGGATTAATTATCAGCCTAATCCTGCGAAATCACTCGTCTTTTCAGGCTCTGTAGCGCGAAACATCCATTCTCCAACACTCAACGATCTTTATTACCTTCCGGGAGGAAATCCTCTGTTAAGGTCTGAAAAAGAAAACCTGCTCGATTTTGGGGTCGTAGATGAGTTTATTTTTGGAAATAGCAGGCTTCACACAGGAATTTCAGTTTATCGTTCAAATGTCCGTGACTGGATCATCTGGCTACCAACATTTCAGGGCTATTGGGAGCCGTTTAACATTGAAAAGGTTATTAGCCGTGGTATAGAGGCAAATGTTGCATGGAACGGGCAATTTAGCTCCTTCCGATATGCAGTAAAAGGAAATTACGCATATACCAAATCGGTCAATCTGTCGGAAAATAGTCCGGCATACGGCAAACAGCTGCCTTATATCCCGGAAAATTCAGCCAATGTAAACATCAATCTCTCATGGTCCTGTTTCCATGTTGACTGGATGTGGAATTATTACAGCAAAAGGTACACCACCACCGCCAACAGTGAGGATACTATCTCTGATTACCTTTATCCCTATTTCATGAACAACCTTCTGGTCGGAATTACAATTCCTTCCACTAAAAATAA
>JAVHPO010000051.1:0-5977 GCA_036170635.1 Prolixibacteraceae bacterium
CTCAATCTGAAATTGTTTTGGCTGGGATTGTTCTACAACCTGTTTCTTCCAAGCGGAATTGGTGGTGACGGGGTTAAAGTTTATCTCGTCAACAAATACCGGCAAAACGGAGTCAAAAAGAACATCGGTGCTATGCTGGTCAACAGGATCTCCGGATTGGTGGCCGTTGGAATGATTACCATTGTGCTTTACTATATCTCAGGAGATGAGTTCAGGATTGGTTGGATCGGTTGGTTGGGTATACCTTTCCTATACCTGCTTTATTACTGCGTTCTCAGGTTCTTTCTTAAAAGCTTTCTGCCCATACATGCCGGATTGTTCGGTTGGTCTATGATTTTACAGTTGATGCAACTGCTTTCGGCATTGTTTATTTTGACTGCATTTCATCAATTTGACAATATTTCAGAGTACCTGTTCCTGTTTTTCTTCTCAACTATTGCCACCGCGCTGCCAATAACCATTGGAGGACTGGGCGCCAGGGAGGTGGTATTTCTGTTGGGTGCTAAATATCTGCATCTGGACAATGAACTTTCCATCGCCCTTAGTTTTATGACTTACCTTATATCGGCCCTTGCCTCACTCGGAGGAATCTACTGGGTCTTCTTTCCTCCGTTCCGTAGAGAGGATAGACCGGGAAATGGCGCAAAAGAGAGTTAGTGTCGTTCCCAATGCACAAGGCCAATCGACGATTTTGATTGGTCTTTGCTGTTGATAACACTGATCGCTTAATTGACTAGCAACTCTTTATATGTAAAATAATTATCACAATTGTTGCCAAATCAGAACTTTAAAGCTACTTTTAGTAACTAATCTGATACCAAGTACGAAGAAACGAATTAACCCAAATTTACCATTTTCATGCTCATACAACCCGGTCAAATCGTTAAGAATTTAGTTTCAACTGAACCTGTTACCATCAATCAAATTCAGTCTCTTGGTGCCATGGTATCAATTAAATACACCGGTGTTAATACGAACAAAACAAACACTAAAGTATTATCAGCTAAAGAGTTTGAACAATTAGAAATACTTACCAACGAAGGGTTATTCAATTTCAGTGGTGATCCTACTCGTTTTGCCTTATTTGCGGAAGCTGAACGTATCAATTCTGCATATCAGTTTGACCCCCTTTTTGCTGTAAATTGTAGTATTGTCGATCCCCTTCCCCATCAGGTTGAAGCGGTTTACAAATTCCTTTTGCCGCAACCAAAAATCAGATTTCTTTTGGCTGATGATACCGGAGCTGGTAAAACAATTATGGCTGGGTTACTTATTAAAGAATTAATGATGCGAGGCCTCGCTGAAAGGATCCTAATCGTTACTCCCGGCGGACTAACCAAACAATGGCAAGAAGATGAGCTTGGAATAAAATTCAATATTCCATTTACCTTGGTGAATAGAGGTTTGTTTTCATCCGATCCCAATGTCTTTCATACATCTCCACGAATTGTAACTTCTATTGATTTTATCTCCAGGGAAGATGTTTTGAATGTTGCCAGCAATTCAAATTGGGATTTAATCGTGATTGATGAGTGTCATAAACTTTCTGCTTATGATTATGGAACAAAACAATATCTATCTCAACGATACAAAGCTGCTCAAGTTTTATCACAGCAATGCGAACATATCCTTCTGTTAACTGCTACCCCCCACCGTGGCAGGTCTGACACATTCAAAAAATTGCTTCAAATTCTTGATGAAGATATATTTTCAACCAATGAAATTGCTTCTACCCGGGTGAAAGAATTAGGTCATAATGGGATCAACAAGTTTTTCATTCGCAGGTTGAAAGAAGATATGAAGGATTGGAAAGGAAGTCCTTTGTTTAAGGAGCGGTTCACGAAAACTGTTGCATACGAATTAACACCAGAGGAAAAAGAATTGTATGATGCTGTAACTCACTACCTCACAAAGAAGAAAGCTGAAGCTTCTGAATCAAAGAACATCCATGTTTCATTGGCCTTAACGGTAATGCAACGCAGATTGGTCAGTTCCATTTTTGCCATTAAAAACACTTTAGGTCGTCGTTGGCAATCTTTGCAGGGAATTGTTGATGAACTACGTCAAAATCCAAATCTTTGGAGCCAACGTCATAAAATAGAAGCAGCTTTTAATCAGATTCAGGATATTGATGACTTCGATGAATTGGAGGATTCTGAAAGGGATGCCTTGGAAAATATCATGTCAGATCCAAAGAAGTTCAGGCTTTTTACTACCGCCAATAGTCTTCAGGAGCTGCAACAGGAAGCCACAGAGGTCAAACGACTTTTCGAAATGGCTCAATCTCTCTATAACCGGAATCAGACTGAGAAAAAATTCTTGCAATTACAAGAACTCCTGACTTCACAGAAAGTCATCGACGGGCAGAAATTGGTCATTTTCACTGAGCACAAAGATACCCTCTTGTATCTTGAAGAGCGGTTAAGTAATGACGGTTATACGGTGGTAACAATTCATGGTGGAAAATTGGTTGATGATCGTAGAGAAGCCCAGTGGGCTTTTGCTAAACCTGAAACACAAATTCTGATTGCCACTGATGCTGCCGGAGAGGGAATAAACCTCCAGTTCTGCCGTCTGTTAATAAATTGGGACATTCCATGGAACCCAAACCGATTGGAACAGCGAATGGGTCGCATTCACCGCTATGGACAGAAGCAGGATGTTCTTGTATTTAATATGGTGGCAAGTAATACCAAAGAAGGAAAGGTGTTGGAACGGCTACTTACCAAATTGGATATTATTCGGGAAGGAATCGGAGACGATCGCGTTTATGATGTTATTCAGGATGTACTGGAAAATATCTCTCTGGAAGCGATCATCAATTCCGTGTTTAATGGCAAAGAAACATCTTTAAACGAATTCCTGGCTCAGGACAATGAAACATTAAAATTGCGATTTACACAAAAAATAAAGGAGCAAAAGGAAAATCTGGCTCACAGTAGCGTTGATTACAAGGATGCCCGAATACTCAAGGAAAATTCCGATGAAAAAAGATTACAACCCATTTATATTCGCTTGTTCTTCGAAAAGGCCTTTAAACAATTGGGTGGTGAATATACTGAACTAAGGAAATCCATTTTTCGTATTGACAGGTTGCCAGATCTAATGATCCAAACACTTCGTAACGATCATAACATCTATGCCGATGCTATTCGTCAAATTCAATTTTGTTTCGACAAACAAATATTCCTGGACTATCAAAGTGTTGGCGATTTAGGGAAAGTACACTACATCAATCCGGGGAATCCGGTATTCGATAGCTTGGTTAAAGTAGTACGAAATCAGTTCCGTGAAGATATGCTGAAAGGAACAGTTCTTATTTCGCCGGATGATAACGAAGATTTTTTTGCTTTTTTTGTGAAATCTCAAATCGTTGATAACCGGTTAAGCAAAAAGGATGACAGCATTGCCGATGAAAGGCTTTTAATGGTTTGTCAGAATAAAGAGGGGAACTTTAGCCTTACTTCTCCTGCAAAATTTATTGATCTTCATGCTCCCTCTGTGTTTACCAAACCGATTGTGCCTCCTTCGATTGTTAGTCAGGATGAAGTGGTTCAGTGGAGTTTTGAAAACATAACGATGCAACAATTTGAAGACACTAAAATTCATGTGAAGAGTGATACTGATGCCAGAGTAAACTATTTGGAATCGGCATTTACGCAGGTAATTTTGGATTTACAGGTCTCCATACAGGAGTTACAAACAAAGGTTTTGTTGGGAGACCTACGTGTTCAGGAAAAAATCATCAAAAAACAGGATCGCATTTCCGAACTTATTCTGAAAAAGCAATCCCGACTTCAGAATATGGAATTGATGTCCCAATTAAATCCAAAGGCTCCGGAGGTACTTGGTTGTGCTTATGTGATACCCCTAACTCAGGTTGAATACCAGGGACACTATGGTATGAGCCGGGACGATGAAGCTGAAGCAATTGCCATGATAACTGCAATCAATTTTGAAAAATCAGTTGGATGGTCTCCTGTAGATGTTTCTTCAAATAACGAAGGGTACGATATCCGAAGCATCAGCCCGGAAGAATTAAAACGATATATTGAAGTAAAGGGTCGAAGCGGTGACGATGGTAGTGTGATGCTGAGTGAAAATGAGATGAACCGATTGGCTCAATTGGGTGATGCTGCCTGGTTATACATTGTGATAAACTGTAAAAGCAAACCTGAACTCCATCGTATTCAGAATCCGGCTAAGGCTTTACAGTTTGAATTGAAAACCAAAGGAATTCAGTATTTGCTGCCAATGAGTGAGTGGAAGAATAAATTAACAGAATAGATTTTTTGCGAAAAGTACCGAAAAACGATACTTTTCGCAAAAAATTACTTTTAAAATTATATCGTTATTCGAATATAATTGGATGAAGTGAATGATGAAACTTTCATATCTTGTTTGCAATAAACCCCGAAAAAAGGGGTATATTGCAAACAATTTATAGTGGTCAAACAATGGTCGAAAGCATTAAACATACCAGTGATTTTCTAAGGGTTCTCCGCAGCAAAGGCAGATATGCCTTTAGTATAGATGATTTAAAAACGGCTGTACCTAAATCGATAAAGAATTTAAGGAAGGATATTGATCGCCTAAGGGAGAAAGGTGAAATTTTGAATATACGAAGGGAGTTTTACACAATAATACCTGACGAATACCGCAACATGGGTGCAGTGCCGGTTGAGTTCTACATCAATGAACTCATGTTGTATCTTAACAAACAATACTATGTAGGACTGTTTAGTGCCGCAATGTTTTTGGGGGCTGCCCACCAGCAACCCCAGGAATTCTTTGTGATTTCGCCGTTCCCAAAACCAAGAATGGTACAAGGCAGCAACCTCCTGATTAACTTCATTACAAAAAGAAAGTTCCCCGTTTATGGGATCGAGAATCGTAAAACAGATACAGGTTACTTCATGATTTCTGGTCCGGAACTGACCTTTCTTGACCTGATCTATTTTGAACAGATAATGGGGGGCTTTAACAGGATTATTACCATACTACAGGAATTATCTGAGAATATTAGTCAAAGCCGGATGAAGGAGGTCTTACAGAATGATTTTCCATTAAGCACTATTCAACGTGCAGGCTATATTTCAGAACAAGTTCTAACTAATAATAAATTGGCAACTCTGTTTGAAAACAAATTGATAAAGAAAAATACCCAATTAATTTATCTGAAACCATCAGGGGAAAAGAATGGCTTACTGAATCAAAAATGGAAAATAATGGTGAACAACCAAATTGAAGGTGATATATGATACCACGGGCATATATTTATGAATGGCAAAAATCAGCCCCATGGCAATCAAATGCACAGATTGAGCAAGATCTGGTCATCGAACGGGCGTTGATTGAGTTATTCTCAAACGATATGATCAGGGAAAACCTGGCATTCAGGGGAGGAACGGCTTTGCACAAGATATTTATGAAACCTCAGGTACGATATTCAGAGGATATTGATCTCGTGCAAATTAAACCCGGTCCAATTCATCCTGTGATGCAGGAAATAAAAAAAGCACTTTCATTTCTGGGTGTGAAGCGTGGTACCAAACAAAACCTCAGGATGAACACAATGGTTTATCGTTTCGACACTGAGATAGCCCCTGTCATTAACTCCCGACTGAAAATTGAAATCAATTGCCGTGAACACGACTCTGTATTGGAATTAAAATCAGTAAGTCATGTGCTTAATAATTCCTGGTTCAAAGGAAGTGCAGAAATCAACTCTTATGAACTTGAAGAATTACTTGGAACCAAGTTGAGGGCACTTTACCAACGAAGCAAAGGCAGGGATTTATTTGATCTTTATTACTCCCTGATCAATCAAAATCCGGATTGTGACAAAATCATTTTTTGTTTTAAAAAATATATGGACTCACATAATAATGGGGCATTGACAGGTAGAGAGATATTGATGAATCTGGGAGAAAAAATGCTGGACACTGATTTTCATGGCGATATTAAAGCCTTGCTT
>JAVHPO010000052.1:0-5432 GCA_036170635.1 Prolixibacteraceae bacterium
TATAGTAGCCACAACAAAAAAGCATGAATAACAAGCGACACTGCTACGATTAAATATACTCACGATTAAGACGGGCAATGTGTGCGATAGAAATGCTTTTGGGGCATGCCAGTTCACAACCTCCGGTATTGGTACAACTACCGAAGCCAAGCTCATCCATTTTTGCCACCATGGCTTTGGCCCTCTTTTTGGCCTCCACTTTCCCCTGGGGCAATTTTGCAAACTGAGAGACCTTGGCAGCGACAAACAACATCGCGGAAGAGTTTTTACAGGTCGCCACACAAGCGCCGCAACCGATGCAAGCAGCTGCATCCATGGCCTCTTCGGCATCGTCCTGTCCTATCAGGATGGTATTTCCATCGGGAACACCACCGGTATTCACCGACACATAACCGCCGGCCTGCTGTATTTTTTCAAATGCCGTGCGATCGACCATTACATCTTTGATCACCGGGAATGCTGCTGCACGCCAGGGCTCCACAACGATGGTCTGGCCTTCACGGAATTTGCGCATGTGAAGTTGGCAGGTGGTCACTTCCGTATCCGGACCGTGTGCGTGACCGTTAATGTACATGGAACACATCCCGCAGATTCCTTCCCTGCAATCGTGGTCGAACGCGATAGGATCTTTCCCTTCCAGGATGAGCTTGTCGTTCAGAATATCGATCATCTCCAGAAAAGAGGATCCCTGCGACACGTTCTCAACCTGATAAGTTTCGAAACGTCCTTTGGCCTTTGGACTATTTTGTCTCCAGACCTTTACATATATTTTATTGAGAATAATATCAGCCATTTTGATAGATTTTTTTCTGCAATTATTTATAACTCCTTTGGGTTAAATGAATGGTCTCGAAGACAAGCTCCTCTTTGTGAAGGATTGGTTCTTCCTCCACACCTTTAAATTCCCATGCAGCCACATAGGCGAAATTCTCGTCATCACGTTTGGCTTCTCCCTCTTCGGTAGCCGACTCTTCGCGGAAGTGCCCTCCACATGACTCTTTGCGGTTGAGGGCATCCCTTGCCAGTAATTCACCAAATTCGAGGAAATCTGCCACACGGCCTGCTTTTTCAAGTTCAGGATTAACATTTTTAAGCTCTCCCGGGACCAATAAATCTGCATAAAACTCTTTGCGAAGTTTTTTGATCTCCTCGATGGCCTTTTTCAAACCTGCTTCATTGCGGGACATCCCGACATATTCCCACAAGATAGAACCCAGCTTTTTATGGAAGTGATCGGCAGGAGTTTTACCCTTGATGTTGAACAGTTTCTCAAGTCTTGCAGTTACAGCCTTTTCTGCTGCCTCAAACTCAGGAAGATTGGTGTTGATTTTTGGGACCATGATTTCATTACCAAGATAGTCTCCTATAGTATAAGGCAATACAAAATATCCATCGGCCAGACCCTGCATCAGTGCGGAGGCGCCTAACCTGTTGGCACCGTGGTCAGAGAAATTGGCTTCACCCAAAGAGTAAAGACCCGGGATGGTGGTCATCAGGTTGTAATCGACCCAGGTACCTCCCATGGCATAATGGATGGCAGGATAAATCTGCATCGGTTCTTTGTATGGATTAACGTCTGTAATCTTTTCATACATCTGGAAAAGATTGCCATACCTTTTGGCAATAGTTTCTTGTCCTAGCCTTTGGATGGCATATTTGAAATCGAGAAATACTGCCATTCCCTCTTTATTGACACCAAAGCCGGCATCACAACGCTCTTTGGCTGCCCTTGAGGCGACATCACGAGGTACAAGGTTTCCATATGAAGGGTACCTGCGTTCCAGGTAGAAGTCACGGTCTTCGTCGGCAATATCGTTCGGTTTAAGCTCTCCCTTTCTCACTTTCGCGGCATCTTCCAGCTTTTTGGGTACCCACACACGGCCATCGTTCCGCAACGACTCCGACATCAGGGTAAGCTTGGATTGCTGCGACCCATGAACAGGGATACAGGTAGGATGAATCTGAACATAACAAGGGTTGGCAAAGAAGGCGCCTTTCTTATAGGCAACCCACGATGCAGATGCATTGCTACCCATGGCGTTTGTAGACAGGAAGAAAACGTTTACATAACCTCCGGTGGCCAACACCACAGCATGCGCACCAAATCGTTTTACCTCTCCTGTAACCATGTCGCGCGCAATGATACCACGTGCTTTACCATCAATGACAACCAGGTCAAGCATTTCGTGGCGGGTATGCATTTTTACTGTGCCCTCATTGATTTGGCGGTTGAGTGCTGAGTAGGCTCCCAGCAATAGCTGTTGACCTGTCTGACCGCGCGCATAGAAAGTACGGCTTACCAACACCCCGCCAAAAGAGCGGTTAGAGAGGGTGCCGCCGTATTCGCGTGCAAATGGAACGCCTTGTGCGACACACTGGTCAATGATATTAGGGGAGATCTCTGCAAGCCGGTGGACATTGGCCTCACGGGAGCGGTAATCACCCCCTTTGACGGTGTCGTAGAACAGCCGGTAAACAGAATCATTGTCATTCTGGTAGTTCTTCGCGGCATTGATCCCGCCCTGGGCAGCGATCGAATGCGCCCTTCTGGGGCTATCCTGGTAACAGAAAGCAGTCACATTATAGCCAAGTTCGGCCAGTGAGGCAGCTGCAGAGGCCCCGGCCAGACCGGTACCTACAACGATAACATCGAGTTTGCGCTTGTTCGCCGGACTAACAACTTTAATCTTTTCCTTATGGCTTGACCATTTATCGGAAATCGGCCCGGCAGGTATTTTTGAATTCAGTGTGCTCATATCTTTGAAGCTTTGAAGTTCAGTTTAGAATTTAATCATGAAGTAAATTGGGATGTAGGAGAATCCGACGGCGAAAATAATCCCTACCGTGATGGCTACTGCTTTCAGCCTTTTCAACCATATCTGGTTGCTGAAACCAATGGTTTGGAAAGCGCTCCAGAAACCATGTGAAATGTGAAGACCTACCAGGATACCTCCGGCAATGTACAACAGGTCATATCCCCGGCTCAGAAACAGGCTACTCACCAATGCGTAGGCGTTGTGCATCTCAGTGCCGCCAATATTTACACTGCTCAGCAGCGGATCCCCTGTAAACTTCATCTTAACATAAAAATTAGTTAGATGGATAACCAGGAAAATCAGGACCATACTGCCCAGAATGAACATGTTTTTAGACGGCGCCCACCAACTCAACTGTTGGTCGCCATATTCATATTTCTGTGGTCGTGCTCTCATGTTCCCCAGCGTAATCCATCCCGACCATATTATATGAACCACAAAACCAAGAGCCAGCACAGGCTCCATGATCCTGATGAAAGGATTGGTAGCCATAAAATTGGCCGCCAGGTTAAAAAGTACTCCGGAATCATCGAAAGTCAGAAACAGGTTCAAAGAGAGATGAATGAGGAGAAATGAGATCAGGAAGAGCCCTGTGATACTCATGAAAAATTTACGCCCTATTGAGGCGCTCATGAAACTGCTCATAAATACTTGTATTAATTAATATTGAAGAATGTTGCTATTTTAATATTTTATCAAAAATAGAGGATGGTGATTTGCTAAACAAATTGAATGGCAACAAATATACAATTTAGATTGTTTCTATATATCGGTCGAAGATTTAAAAATACGGACTCAGGGGAAAAAACCCAGTAGAATAGTCCAGTTGGTCGAATGGCTGGAATTTGTCAATTTTAAAAAATCATTAAACCTTGTGGCTTTTAATTCAAAATGAAAACCTTTGTCAAGCAAAAACGTTTACCCAACCAGACAATCGAAAGTAACAATGATGAAAAAATATATTCTACTAATTTCTCTTTTTGCCTTTTTTTCAGTTTCAGCACAAAAGTCCTCATCCACCCTTAAAGGACGGGTATACAATGCAAAAAACAATGAGCCCGTTGAATTCGCTACGGTTGTGATTCAAAATAGCACAAACGGGACTAATAGCGACCTTAATGGCAATTTTGTATTGAAACAGATCGAACCCGGTTTCTATCAGCTAAAAATTTCAGCCATAGGCTTTAAGACTTACATTTCAGAGACTTTTCGCATCACCCTGTCGGCAGGGGCGACGATCAACGTTCCACTGGAAGAGGAGGATATACGCTTAGAAGAAATCACTGTCAGACCGAATTTTTTCCCTAAGCGTGACGAGAGCCCCACTTCTTTGCGAACGATTGGAATAGATGAAATTGAAAAAATGCCTGGTGGAAACAGGGATATTACCAAAGTTATTCAATCGTTCCCTGGCGTCTCATCAGCAGCCTCTTTTAGAAATGATGTGATTGTCAGGGGCGGCGGACCAAGCGAGAACAAATTTTATCTTGACGGAGTGGAAATTCCAAATTTGAACCACTTTGCCACCCAAGGCGCTTCCGGTGGACCGGTTGGAATCATCAATATTGATTTTGTGCGGGAGGTAAACTTTTACTCAGGTGCATTTCCTTCAACCCGTGGAAATGCCATGAGCTCTGTCCTGGAGTTTACGCAGAAAAATGCCAACCAGGAAAAGGCGAAATTCCGGGCAACGGTAGGAGCGTCTGATCTTGCTTTTTCTTCAGAGGGACCCCTTTCATCCAATACAACCTATCTGGCCTCTGTTCGCAGATCCTATCTTCAACTGCTCTTTGGTGCACTGGGTTTGCCCTTTCTTCCTACCTACAATGATTTTCAATTCAAAATAAAATCCAAAATCAACGCCAAGACCGAACTATCTTTCATCGGATTAGGTGCTTATGATAATTCAAAATTAAACCTCAAGGCGAATGAAACTGAGGAACAACGTTACATCCTAAGCTATCTTCCTGAAAATAAGCAGTGGAATTATACTTTTGGACTCGTTTTAAAACATTACAATGCATCGGGTTACAATACATATGTCCTAAGCCAGAATACACTAAACAATGGAGAAGTCAAATACCAGGATAATCAGGTGAGCCCGGCGAATTTGATCCTCAATTATGATTCGCGCGAAAGCGAAACAAAATTCAGATTTGAACACTATTATTTATCTAAAACAAAATTCAAAATCACGTATGGTGTTGATCTGCAAAACGCCAAATATTACAACAAGACTTTTCAGAAGCTCTTTCTTAAAAACAATGTACAGTCATTTAATTATTTATCCAACCTTGACTTTGTAAAATATGGCTTTTTTGGTCAAGTTAACAGGGAGCTTTTTAAGCAGAAACTGCAACTTTCGATCGGAATCAGAGGTGATGGGAATAGCTATTCCACTGCCTTGGCCAATCCATTTGAGAATCTATCACCGCGTATTTCTGCCAGTTATCAGCTAAGTGGAAGAACCTCCTTTAACGTCAATGCAGGTAGGTACCTCCAATTGCCGGCTTACACCACATTGGGTTATCGCAACAGCACAGGATTTTTGGTAAATAAGGAGAATGGAGTACGCATGATAGGGGCAAATCACCTGGTTGCCGGAATTGACTTCCG
>JAVHPO010000052.1:5442-15738 GCA_036170635.1 Prolixibacteraceae bacterium
ACGACATCCCAATTGTCTGTCGAGGGATTCTACAAAGGCTACATTCATTACCCTTTCTCTGTTAGGGATTCTGTCTCACTGGCCAGCAAAGGTGCCGATTTTGGGGTTTTTGGCGATGAGGAGATCAGGTCTTCAGGCAATGGGCGTGCCTATGGAGTTGAATTACTTGCCCGTTACAAGGATTTATTTGGATTTAAAGGGGTATTGACATACACCTATGTCAGAAGTGAATTCACTGATATCAAGGATCAATATGTTGCGTCCGCCTGGGACAACCGGAATTTACTGACCATAACCGCCACACGTTCGTTTAAGAAGAACTGGGACTTTGGATTTAAATGGCGTTACATTGGAGGGTCTCCATACACTCCATGGGATATTCAAAAATCATCGATCAAATATGCATGGGATGCGCAGGGCAGAGGTTACCTGGATTATAGCAAGTTTAACAAAGAAAGACTTAAAGCATTCCATCAATTAGATCTTCGCATTGACAAGGCATATTATTACAAAAAATGGTCATTAATGCTCTACATGGACATTCAAAATGCCTACAATTTTAAAGCTGATCTTCCACAAAGTCTGATATTACAGTCAGATGCTAAGGGTAATCCGCTGACAGATCCGACCGATTCTTCGCGGTATCTGCTCAAAACTATTGCCTCATCCTCGGCAACAGTCCTTCCTACTATAGGAATTATGATCGAATTTTAATTCAATTTTGTGAGCTCAGAAATTTTCCTTAACTTGTATAGAATGAGGAGGTCATGATCTGATATCACTTAATAATATCATAATCTTAGCAGGAGATGAAATACAAATTTCAATTTTAATGAATTAAATTCTTGGAAGTTAGGTTTTGATTTTCGTTAATTTGCAAAGTTTTTTAGCAGTTACTGGTTATTTAGGTTCACATTATGGAAGAAAATCTTGTTATCGTCGAGTCGCCTGCCAAGGCCAAAACCATCGAGAAGTTTTTAGGCAAGGATTATTTGGTTAAGTCAAGCTTCGGTCATATCCGGGATCTCGACAAGAAAGATTTTGGTGTCGATTTGAACAATCATTATCAACCAAATTACATCGTTTCTGAAGATAAGAAGAAGGTGGTGGCTGAATTGAAGAAGTATGCAAAAACAGCCAAAACCGTATGGATCGCTTCGGACGAGGACCGTGAAGGAGAGGCCATTGCCTGGCATTTGATGGAGGTATTGAAACTGGACCCCAAGACAACCAAGCGTATTGTCTTTCACGAAATCACGAAAGATGCCATCCTTCATGCCATCGATCATCCCCGTCATCTGAACAAAGACCTGGTCGATGCGCAACAGGCACGCCGGATTCTGGATCGTCTGGTTGGCTTTGAAATCTCCCCTGTATTGTGGAAAAAGGTGAAACCATCCCTTTCGGCAGGACGGGTTCAATCGGTTGCAGTGAGGCTGATTGTTGAACGCGAACGTGAAATTACCAATACGGAATCGGTGCCCTATTTCAAAGTTACCGCGCTTT
This sequence comes from Prolixibacteraceae bacterium, assembly GCA_036170635.1. Classification (GTDB taxonomy): domain Bacteria; phylum Bacteroidota; class Bacteroidia; order Bacteroidales; family Prolixibacteraceae; genus CAINVV01. The sequence continues at coordinate 6,949 of JAVHPO010000052.1, forward strand.
TTATCGTTCCCGAGAAATCAGGCAAAGAGACATTGTTAAAAGCTGATTGTTCAGAACGTTTTGAAAAAGAGGAAGATGCCGCACAATTTCTTCAAAAATGCAGCAGGGCAGAATTTGTCATAGGCGACATTGTTACCAAACCTGCTAAAAAGTCCCCGGCTCCGCCCTTTACCACCTCCACCCTTCAACAGGAGGGCAGCAGGAAAATGGGTTTCCCTGTTTCACTGACCATGTCGGTAGCTCAAAGACTCTATGAGGCAGGAAAAATCACCTACATGCGGACCGATTCAACCAATCTTTCCCAGACAGCCCTGAACAGTGCCAAAAAGAAAATATCCGAATCCTTCGGAGATAAATACGTCAAAATTCGTCATTACAAGACCAATTCCAAAGGGGCCCAGGAAGCACACGAAGCCATCCGTCCTACCGATTTCTTTGAGGAAGAGATTGCTGGTACCGCTCAGGAGCAGAAACTCTACAGTCTGATATGGAAACGAACTTTAGCTTCCCAGATGGCAGATGCAGAGCTGGAGAGAACCAACGTAACAATTAATATATCAAATACATCTGAAAGATTCCAGGCCTCTGGCGAGGTGCTTAAATTTGATGGTTTTCTTGGCGTTTATCTCGAGTCGAGCGACGAAGAAAACCTGTCGGATGAGGAGAAAGGCTTACTTCCACCACTGGCTGTCAAACAGAAACTGGTGGCGGAATCGATCCTCGCGCTGCAGCGTTTTACCCTAAAACCTGCACGCTACACTGAAGCGAGCCTGGTAAAAAAACTGGAAGAGCTGGGTATTGGCCGGCCTTCTACTTATGCTCCTACCATCACAACGATTCAGCAAAGGGATTACGTCGTCAAAAAAGACAGGGAAGGCAATGAGCGATCATTTGTACAGTTGATGCTTAAGGCAGGGAACATACGCCGTGAGGAGAAAACTGAAATTGCGGGTACCGAAAAGTCCAAGCTTTTCCCAACGGACATTGGTCTCGTCGTGAATGATTTTTTAATGAAACACTTCGAACCGATCGTTGATTTCTACTTTACGGCTACTGTTGAGAAGCAATTTGATGAGATCGCTGAGGGAAGCCTGGTGTGGCAGAAGATGATCGACGATTTCTATCTTCCCTTCCATCGCCAGATAGAAGATGCCCTGGCCAATTCCGAAAGGGCACGCGGCGAGCGGATTTTGGGAGTAGATCCGGTATCCGGCAAAAATTTATCCGCTAAAATTGGCAGGTTCGGGCCCTTTATTCAATTGGGAGAGACCTCCGAAGATGGCAGTGAGAAACCTGCATTTGCGAGTCTGCAACAAGGCCAGAGTATCGAGACAATCACCATCGAACAGGCATTGAAACTATTTGATCTGCCAAGGGATCTTGGAGAATATGAAGGAAAAAAAGTAACAGTTGGGATAGGGAAATTTGGTCCCTATGTGAAACACGATTCCAACTTCGCATCCCTGAAAAAGGGGGTAGACGACCCATATACAATACTAATTGACAGAGCGGTAGAGTTGATTCTTGAGCGACGCGAAAAAATATCAAACTCCTTGTTGAAGACCTTTACCGAAGATCCGGAAATCAGGATTCTGCAGGGTCGTTGGGGACCATATATCTCCTACAAAAAACAAAACCTTAAGCTTAAAAAGGATATTAAGTTGGAGCAACTGACTTATGCACTTTGTAAAGAGATCATCGACGCAGAGCTCAAAAAGCCCAAACAGAAAAAATCCAGGTAGAAAAACTGCTTTGATCGAATATTGCTGAAAGTTTTTTATATTGTCGGTAAATCCAGGACTTATGCTAAAAGAGCTCATCACACCTGCCAAATCATTACCGGTTGTTAAAAAATTCACAGGAGATAAGGATCGACTGGGTTCACATTTGAAAAATACGACCTGGAATGATTCCTCATTGCCCGATTTGGTCATTTTGGGTATTACAGACGACCGTTTTACTTCATCCACTTCATATTCAGATTCTCCGGATGCTATAAGGGAGCAATTGTATCAACTCAACGGGTTTAATTCTCCATTCAGGATTGTAGATCTTGGCAATGTAAAATCGGGTAAGGAGTTCAGTGATACAGTGGCTGCTGTTCGCATGGTGGCAGAAGAACTTCACTCTTTGGGAATTCCAATCCTTATCTTAGGTGGCAATCAGAGTTTCACCATTCCGCTTCTAGCCGGAATAGATAAAAACGATGCCATTTTATCCGTTGTGGACGATCGCATCGACAATCTTTCTCAGAAGAGCACCACGCTTGACGATGTATTTCTAAACAATTTTTCCCGCGAAACCATCGTCAATGTAATGGCAGTACAGTCCTTCTTCGTGTCGCCGGAGAGCAAAGAGACCTTTTCTGAAGAGTTTAAAGGAATGCTTTTTACCCTGGGGGAAATAAGGAACGGGATTAAGGAGATGGAGCCCTATCTTCGGGAAACTGACCTTGTAAGTTTTGATTTTGGCTCGCTCAAACTGTGTGAAGCTCCTGGTCAGGTAAGAAACTCCCCCAATGGATTAACCGGGGAAGAAGCTTGTCAGCTTGCCTGGTATGCAGGCATTTCGACCAATCCAGGTTGGTTCTCTCTTTTTGGCTACTCCCCCGAAAAGGATTCGGAACGCAATGGGGCCATGATGGCTGCCCAGATTGCCTGGTACTATTTGAATGGTAAGTCCAGGAAAATTGATGAGATACCTCAGGATGAAGCGATCGATTTTTTGCATTTCGTTGTTCCTGTTGAAGGAATTCCGGATCCTGTTACCTTTCTGAAGCATCCGGTCTCCAAAAGATGGTGGATGGAAGTTCCTTCGCCAGATTGTGATCTGTTCCCGCTTAGGGTACCCTGTTCCAAAAAGGATTACCGGCAGGCATGTAAGAATGAAATACCTGAAAGATGGTGGTCATCCTTTAACAAAAGCTATTGAAATATGAAATTTCACGGATTTTTGTGGGTTTTATTAAATATATGTACATTCGCCGCAAGTGCGCAGCAGGATCCACAGATTAGTCAGCACATGTTTAACCACTTGATGATTAATCCTGGAGTTGCAGGTAATTCGGGGGAGATCAACCTTACCCTGCTAAGCAGGCAACAATGGGTTGGGTTTCCCGGGGCGCCTGTGACAACGGTTTTTCAGACTGACGGTACCGTCAAATTGTTTGGAAATGCAGACGGATTAGGCTTCACGGTAGTGAAAGATGCCATTGGATATGAAAAGAATGTCTCTTTCGCCTTAAACTACGCCTATCGCTTTCAACTCGGCCAGGGAATGCTGGGATGTGGGTTTTCTGCTGGATTGATGAACAAAAATTTAAGTCCGGGCTGGACTAATTCCCAGGGTGGGGATCTTATCGACGGATCCGATCCATCCCTACCCAAACAAGAGGTCAATGGGGTTTTGGCAGATTTTGGGGCAGGTTTTTTTTACAGACATAAAAAATATTATCTTGCCCTGTCGTCAACACACATCAACCAGCCCTCATTTGCCTTCGAGGAGAAAGGTCATTATTCGCTGAGAAGGCATTATTATGTTACCGGAGGCTATAACCTTGAAATGAACGACGATCGTTTTCTCGTTCAACCGTCGTTCTTACTTAAATCAGCAGGTACAACTTCCCAACTTGATCTTGATCTGTTGATTCGATACAATAAGCGATTTTGGGGAGGAATCGGGTACAGAATCAAAGATGCAGCAGTAGTATTTCTAGGTTTTGAGATGCTTAACGGATTAAAAATAGGCTATTCATACGACCTGAGTACCTCAGTTTTGTCACGCTATAACTCTGGTTCTCATGAACTTTTTGTCTCTTACGCTGTTCTTATAAATAAAAATAGAGGTCAAAAAACCAAAAGTGTAAGGTTTTTATAACTTTGGAATGGATAAAATTGGTTCACAAAATATGAGTCGAACGATAAAACGATTGTTTGCTTATGGCAGCGTGTCAGCCATGCTGCTGGTTTCCGGATGTCATAATTCCGGCAACGGTGAATTGGTGGGGGTACAGAAAAGAGGCAAATACCTCGAGCCAACCCCTCTGGGAATGGTATTGATTCCTGGCAGAAGCTTTAACATGGGCCCTTCCGACCAGGACATTACCGGTGCTACTTCACCAACGAGAACGGTTGACCTGGCCACCTTTTGGATGGACGATACCGAAATTACCAACAATGAATACCGTCAGTTCGTATATTGGGTACGGGATTCTATTGCAAGGGATTTGTTGTCTCAAAAATTTCCTGAATTTAAACCGACAACCACCAGAAGGGGCGATCCCATCGATCCTGTCGTTCTGGATTGGGACGTTAGGCTAAACTGGCGAAGGGCAGAGTACATACCTGAACTGGAACAACTTTATTACGCTAAAGAAGAAAGAATATTCGGCAAAAAAGAGCTTGATGTCAGGAAGTTAAACTTCAATTATTATTGGGTAGACCTGCAGCAGGCAGCCCGTCGGCAAAATTCTTACGACTTTACCAAGCAAGCCTACAATGGCAGTGTTGCCGATATGAACGGGAAAGTCAGTCCGATTCAGAATCGTTCAAGTTTTGTTATGACCGATGCAGTCAACATCTACCCTGACACCCTGGTCTGGATCCGAGATTTTACCTACGCGTTCAACGAACCCTGGGCAAAAATGTACTTCTCTCATCCCGGATTCGACGATTACCCGGTGGTAGGAGTCAGCTGGAAGCAGGCAAAGGCATTTTGTATGTGGCGGACCAACTTCAAGAATTCAAGTCTCTCCAACAAGGGGGATTATGCCGTTCAGGACTACCGCCTTCCAACAGAAGCGGAGTGGGAACTGGCTGCCAGAGGTGGATTGGATAATTCGATGTATCCCTGGGGCGGCTACTACACCCGATCGAAAACTGGCTGTTTCCTGGCCAACTTTAAACCCATGCGTGGCAATTACAGCGACGATGGTGGAAAGGCTTCCGTCAAAGTGGCTACCTATGAGCCAAATGGTTACGGATTGTACGATATGGCAGGGAATGTGGCGGAGTGGACCATTACGGCCTATGACGAATCTACCTACAATTTCATGCACGACATGAATCCGAATTTTGAATACAATGCGCTATCCGACGATCCCCCTACCATGAAGCGGAAAGTTATAAGAGGAGGTTCATGGAAAGACATAGCCTATTACATCCAGGTTGGAACCCGCACTTTCGAATACCAGGATACCGCAAAATCGTATGTTGGTTTCAGGTGTGTACGTTCCTCATTTGGTGATGAATTTTAACCCTTACTGAAAAACAAATATACTATGGGATTAGCTGAATTAACACACTCTCACAAATGGAGATCCACCATGAATTACTTCTACAGTTTCGGCGCATCCGTCGTACTGCTGGGAGCACTTTTCAAATTGGAGCACTGGACCGGTGGCAGTTATATGCTCATGATCGGAATGTCGTGCGAAGCTTTGATCTTCTTCCTTTCGGCTTTTGAACCAATGGTTGAAATCCCCGATTGGTCCAAGGTCTATCCACAATTGAACCCCGATTTCGATTTTGAGGAAGATCTTGAACTTCCTGTCAGATCAGCAACCGGAGGATTGGATGAAATGCTCGAAAAAGCGGAAATTACACCGGATATGCTTGCCAAACTAAAAAAAGGCTTGCAGGATCTAACCAATACTGCCAAAGGTATTTCGGAAATTTCCAGCGCTACCCTTGCGACTGAACTGTATGTACGCAATCTTGGCAACGCTTCACTGTCGATGAATACCTTCTCTGAAGTAAACAACAAGGCCACACAGGCCGTTGAACACTCGCTCGGGGATTTGGTACACAGTTATGAGCACTCCTCGAAGCTGATATCAACTTCATCCAAAGAAATGGCAGAATCTTTCACAGATTCTACCAAAAAAATCAATCATCAACTGGCTTCCACAAGCGAGAAACTATCCTCCTCTTACAAGGATTTTACCGACTCCGTTCAAAAAGACTTTTCATCGCTCAGCGAAAATTCAAAACACTACTCGGGAGAGATTTCCAGGATGAATTCCAGTCTGGCCTCCCTGAACTCATCCTATGAACTTCATTTGCAAAATGTAAAAAAACTGACTGAAAGCGCTTCAAAAAGTGTGGTTGATCAGGCCGGATTACAGCAATTGGTAAACGGGACATTGGAAGAGGCCAGGAAATACCATCAACTGACCGAGCGCATGAACAAGAATTTGGAAGCTTTGAACCAGGTTTATGGTAATATGCTGGGCGCTATGAATATAAAAGGTTAATCTAATCAACTCGCAACCCTTATGGGAGTAAAAAACTGTCCGGAAACGCCCCGGCAACGAATGATCAGCCTGATGTACCTGGTATTAACGGCAATGCTTGCACTCAATGTCGACAAATCGGTAGTGGATGCATTTGTGTTGGTTGACAAGGGAATCATGGAAACTATAGACAACGTCAATAGCCAAAATCGAAGCGTATACAACGACTTCAACAGAGCAGCCAAAGAGAATCCCGAAAAAGTGGGAGAATTGAATCGTACCGTTTTAAAGATCAAAGAGCGTACCGATACCTTGTACAATTACATTACCCATTTCAAGGAGATGATTGTCAAAAAGGCTGATGGTCCTGAAGGAAGAATCGATAGTATTATCAACAAGGAAGATCTTCAATATGCCGAAGAGGTGATGATGACCAAGAAAAATGGCGCTTTGTTGAAAAAAGCATTGGAAGAGTATCGTTCCTTTCTGCTTTCCAATGTCGACCCAAGCCAGACCTCTTTGATTAACTCCATTACCAAGAGTCTGGATACTTCTGATCCAAAGGGTACAGAGGGAAGTACACCTACCTGGGAGAGCAACAAATTTCAGGGATACCCATTGATCGCCGTGGTAACGTTGATGTCAAAATTGCAAAGTGATATCCGGAAGACTGAATCGGATGTTATCAGCTATTATTACACCAAGATTGATGCCTCCTCTTTCAAATTCAACAACCTGAAGGCCCAGGTAATCGCGAAATCCAATTACGTCCTTCAGGGGGATGTATATGAGGCGAAGGTTTTTATCTCCGCCATCGATACAACTGCAGTACCGGATATTCTTGTCAATGGAAGTAAGCTGCCCATTATCCCGGGCGAAAATGCAGGTTTGTATAAAGCAAATGCAGGTGCAGAAGGGACTTTTGTCTGGAAAGGAATCATCAATTTCAAAAATCCAAACGGACAAATCGTTCAATATCCATTCCAACAGGAGTACCAGGTTGCGAAGCCTTCAATGACTGTTTCTCCGGTCAAGATGAATATTCTTTACTATGGTTTGCCAAATCCGGTATCCATTTCCGTACCCGGAATCTCTTCCAGGGATATCAGTGTTGTTATGAAAAACGGACGTATTGAAAAAACGGCAGACGGATTCTTTGCCTATCCCGAGAAGCTTACAGAAAAAGCCTTCATTACTGTGAGTGCAACCGTTGATAAGGTTGTCAAACAAATGGGGACTGCTGAGTTCAGGGTAAAACGTGTTCCCGATCCAATCGCAACTGTTGCCGGTAAAAATTCAGGCAATATTTCCAGGAATGAACTGGTGGCCGAAGCTGGTGTGTTTGCCGATATTCCTGACTTTGATTTTGAAATGAAATTTCAGGTTCTCTCCTTTGTCGTATCCACCTCCAAGGGGGGATTTGTTGTGGACAAACCTGCCACTGGTGCACGATTTACCAAGGAACAAAGAGATTTGTTTAATGGACTGACGCGCGGTAGCCGCCTTTACATCGACAACATCGTTGCCAAAGGTGATGATGGACTGACAAGAAACCTATCCTCGATCAGTTTTAAAATTAATTAAGCGATGAGACGTAAATTGTTTTTCTTATTGATTTTTTTTACCGGAGCTTCGGCCTTCAGTACCCTAATGGGTCAAGGCATTGAAAATATGGTTATAAACAGGAATGCCGGATTATATGAGAAGAAGAGCAACTTCGAGCGCAAACCGGCGCCGCTTCCTAACGTAAGGGAAGCAGACGTGACCTGGTCCAAGACCGTTTGGCGGTTGATCGACATGCGCGAGAAGATGAACCAGCAATTCTACTTCCCGACTGTTGTAATTCAGGGCCGAATGAACCTTATCAACCTCCTGTTAAAAGGAATCAAGGAGAATACTTTTCCCGCCTTTGATCCCCCTGCCAACGATGAAAATGAGTTTGACGTTCCCATCAGCTATGACCAGGTCAAGGCTCAATTTGGCGCCGCGACAAAAACGGTCCAACGGAGGAATTTCGAAACCGGACAAATGGAACCTATTCAAGTCCAGCAGGAGATGAATACCGAAGAGGTGAAACAATTGCTGGTTAAAGAAATATGGTATTTCGACAAACAAAAATCGACCCTTCAGGTGCGGATATTGGGCCTTTGCCCTATCCGCCTTTACTACCGTGATGAAGATGTGAACCAGGAAGTAACGCTCAGGAAAAAACTCTTTTGGGTTTTCTATCCAGAAATCAGGCCTCTTCTTGCTAAAAATGAATCGCTCAATACAAGGAATGGCGCAAGAAATTTCAGTTTCGATGACCTTTTCCTGATCAGACAATTCGACGGCTACATTGTCAAAGAGGAGAATACATACAACAACCGCGCCGTCCTGGATTATGCTTCCGATGAATATGCTTCAAAGGAATCGGAAAGGATAAAAAACGCAATCTTCAATTACGAGCAGGATCTGTGGGAATACTAGAATAAGGATAAAGGATAAAGTAAAAAGGATAAAGTGGCATTCGGACTGAATTGATCACTTTATCCTTTTTACTTTATCCTTTATCCTTT
>JAVHPO010000052.1:15838-24313 GCA_036170635.1 Prolixibacteraceae bacterium
CTTTATCCTTTATCCTTTTCCAAAAAGGGTTCTGACCAGTTTCTCCACACGTTCGATTTGGTGAATTTTTATTTCGAAACGGGAGAAGTCTACCCCCTTGTTGTATTTCGAGATGTAAATCTCCTTAAATCCCAGTTTCTGGGCTTCTGCTATACGCTGCTCTACCCTGCCAACGGGTCTTATCTCGCCTGTTAATCCAATCTCACCTGAAAAAGCGATCCCTTTGTCCATGGCAACATCAAAATTGGAGGAGAGAATGGCACATATCACCGCCAAATCCATAGCCGGATCATCTACCTTTAAACCGCCGGCGATGTTGAGAAAGACATCTTTGACCATTAGTTTGAATCCGGCCCTCTTCTCCAAAACTGCCAGCAGCATGTTCATTCTTCTCAGGTCGAATCCGGTTGCAGAACGTTGGGGAGTACCATAAGCTGCGGAACCCACCAATGCCTGCACCTCGATCAAAAAAGAGCGCATCCCCTCGATGGCTGCAGCAGTAGAGGTTCCGCTAAGACCTTCGTTGTGCGACGAAAGCAACATCTCCGATGGATTGCTCACCTCACGCAGACCGGATTGTTGCATTTCATATATCCCGAGTTCAGAGGTGGAGCCAAACCTGTTTTTGACGGATCTGACAATCCTATAAAGATGGTTTCTGTCCCCTTCGAATTGCAACACGGTATCAACAATGTGTTCCAGTACTTTGGGTCCGGCAAGACTACCCTCCTTGTTGATATGGCCGATTAGAATCACCGCGATATTTTTGGACTTTGCCAGTTTCATGATGGCAATTGTGCACTCCCTGATCTGGGTAACACTGCCTGCTGTCGACTCAATGGCCTCGCTGCTAACCGTTTGAATGGAGTCGATGATCACAAGGTCAGGCGTTTCTCTTTCTATGTGTAACAGAACAGATTCCAGAACTGTTTCGCACAGGAAAAAGCAAGCAGGATTCTCCCCATCCAGCCGCTCAGCCCTCATTTTCAACTGCTGCAGACTCTCTTCACCCGAAATATAAAGGACCTTCCTGCGGTGCAACTGCAGCGCAATCTGCAGGACGAGTGTCGACTTACCAATACCTGGCTCGCCACCCAGCAGGATCAATCCACCGGGTACCATTCCGCCGCCCAATACCCTGTTGAACTCGGCATTGTTGGTATCTATGCGCGGAAGTTCCAAAAGATCTATCTCATTGAGGGTAACAGGCCTTGAGGAAGTTGCTGCACCTGATAGGGAGGATTGGCTTTTGGCCGGCATGGATACCTCTTCCTGGAAACTGTTCCACTCCCCGCAGGAGGAGCAATGTCCGATCCATTTGGGTGAGGCATATCCGCAATTCTGGCAGACAAACGATGTTTTTAGCTTTGCCAATTTAAACCAGTCTGTTGGTTTCGGTATCCGGGAAAATAATCCAGGGTTCAAAGGTTTTTGCCTCCTCAAAATCCATGGAGGCATAAGAGACGATGATGATCACATCCCCCACAACAACTTTGCGGGCCGCAGGGCCATTGAGAATAATGTCGCCGGATTTTCTTCGCCCTCGGATGACGTAGGTTTCAAATCTTTCCCCGTTGTTGATGTTGACAATTTGTACCTTCTCATTCTCGAGCAGGTTGGCAGCATTCATCAACTCCTCATCAATGGTAATACTACCGACATACTGAAGGTCGGCTCCGGTAACCGTCACCCTGTGTATTTTCGACTTGCAAACTTCTATAAACATCTTGAATATATTTATTTAGCAAAAACAATGTTATCTATTAAACGGACCTTGCCGGCAAAAACAGCAATACATCCCACCTTTGTTCCCTTCTGATCCCAGGAGGTGATGGCTTCGAGCGTTAATTCGTCCACAATTTCAAAGTACTCAACCTGCAGCATCCCTAACGAATTTATTCTTCCGGTTACATGCCTTTTGACCTCTTCCGGGGTAAATTGGCCAGCCTCTGTTAACGCTCTCCGCAAAGTACTGTAAATTTGTGGCGCAATGGCCCTGTGTTCGGGCGTAAGAAGGGCATTTCTTGAACTCATGGCCAGTCCGTCAGCTTCCCTGACAATGTCACATGCCACTATACCGACTGGCAACTTCAGCATCGAACACATATTTTTTATGATCGAATATTGCTGAAAATCTTTCTTTCCGAAATAGGCTTTATCAGGTTTGACCAGATCAAACAATCTGCTCACCACTTGCGCAACGCCGTTAAAATGGCCCGGTCTGAAATGACCCTCCATGACCAACGCCAATGAACCAAAGTCAAACTTCCGGATATCCGGCTCCGGATAAATCTCATCTACCGAAGGGGCAAAAACATAATCACACCGGGAGTTTGTGAGTAAAGCCATATCTGCATCCAGCGTTCTTGGGTAGGTTCTCAAATCATTGGGATCGTTGAACTGGGTTGGATTGACGAAAATGGAGACAACTACCCGATCATTTTCCTCACCTGCACTTTTCACCAATGAAAGATGTCCGGGATGCAAAGCACCCATGGTCGGCACAAAACCAACGGTAAGTCCGCCGATTCTATCTGCAGCGAGGGCCTGCTGCAACTCACTTATTGTTCTGAAAAGCTCCATTTTATCGCCTGATTCAACATGCAAAGTTAAGGAAAAAAGAAGTGCCTAAAATATTTAAAGTGCCTAAAATGCCTAAAGTTAAAGCCACTAAAATCGGGAGCTCAAAAGTACTTTAGTCACTCTAGTTCACTTTAGTCACTTTAGTCACTTCTTTCTTATTCACTTAGTTTAACTTTTGCCCTCCCGAAATTGGTTGAAAGTTGCGGAAATTTTATATATTTTTGCAAAACATTTTAAGTTAAAGAAATGGAAAAAAAGAAGGTTCTATTTATCTCACAGGAAATCACCCCTTATCTGCCTGAATCAGAGATTGCAGAGATTGGAAGATATCTGCCTCAGGGAATACAGGAACGGGGGAAAGAGATCCGTACCTTCATGCCGCGTTTTGGAAATGTCAATGAAAGAAGAAACCAGTTACATGAAGTGATCCGTTTATCGGGTATGAATTTGATCATCAACGACAACGATCACCCGCTAATTATCAAGGTTGCATCGATCCAGGCAGCCAGAATGCAAGTGTACTTCATCGACAATGAAGATTACTTCCAAAGAAAATATTCGTTGAGAGACGAGAATGATGTTGAGTTCGAGGACAACGATGAACGTGCTATTTTCTTTGCCAGAGGTGTTTTGGAGACAGTGATCAAATTACGCTGGTCACCGGATATTATCCATTGCCACGGGTGGTTCACCGGCATGGTACCGCTTTTTGTCAAGAAGACCTACAAGGACAATCCGTTGTTTGCCAATACCCGCATCGTCTATTCTGTTTATGGTGATCATTTCGAGAATCCCCTAAACCCGGAGATGGCGGGAAAGATCGCCGAAGACGGTATTGACCTTAGCGACATCTCTGTCATCAACGAACCGACTTTCGAGAATTATACCAGGCTCGCGCTTGCCTATTCGGATGCAGCCATCATAGGAAGTGAAGTGATTAATCCCGTCATCGAACAACATATAAAGGCTTCAGGAATGCAGTATCTCGACTATCAGCCAAAAGATAGTTACATCGATTCCTATTTCGATTTTTACAATAAAATTTTATAATTTGCGCCGGTTTACTAAAAAGTTGATTCAATTGAAAAATCGATATTTTGAAGCTTTTGCCCTCGTTGGGGCTTTCATGATAATGTCTCTCCTGTTCATCGGTTGCAAGAAAGGTGACGAAAGTCTTGGAAGAAATCTAATCCCCGGAAGTTCTGCCGTTTACTCAAGGAACTACACGGAATCAGGCACCATCAAGTCTTTTACTTTTACGGACGAGAAGATCAGGGTCGATCGCCCGGCCTTTAACTACATTGGTAGTTTCAATGATCCGCTGTTTGGCCGGACGGACGGGGCCTTTGCGGCGCAATACAGACTTGCTTCCAATCCCAATTTTGGTACTACAGCTACTTTGGACTCACTCATTCTGCGGTTAACCTACAAGCATATCTACGGAGATACCGCTACGGTGCAAAATTTGAAAGTATATGAGTTGACAGGTAACCTGGAATACGACGCCAAGTACATGTCTTCATTTAACTTGAAGTCACTGGCTTCGACCTCACCACTTGGATCGGTAAGTTTTATTCCAAAATTTAAAACAGACTCTGCAAAGACTGATACGACGATTCAGTATGTCCGCTTCAAGCTGGATCCTGCCCTCGGCAACCGGTTGCTGAAACTGGACTCGCTCCAAATGATCTCGAACGAAGTATTCCTGAAGAAATTCAAGGGATTGTACGTTGAAGCCGCTTCTGCGGGAAGAAAAGGCGCCTTGATAGGACTCACTGCCGCGGGTTCTGGCATTGGACTCTACTACCATACCGCCAAGAAAGATTCGCTCTTCTTTTCCTACAATGTCACCTCCAATTCTGCGAACGTTGCGGCATTTTCGCACGATTACCGAAACAGCGCCTTCTCGGCACATTTGAACCAGGAGCTCATCCAGGATACCTTAACCTACCTCCAGCCCACCGGAGGTACTAAAATTAAGATCAACATCCCATCATTAAATAAGTGGAAGGATTCGACCATGTATGCAATCACCAAGGCATCCATCACTTTTTTTGTGGATACCCTGATAACCGATCCAAGGCGGTACGCGATGCCTTCGAACATTTATCTGAAATACATCGACAGCACAGGCACCGAGTTGTTCCCGAAAGACAGTCAGTTGTCCAGTAGCTATTACGGAGGAATTTACGATCCTACAACCGCGAGTTACACATTCAATATCACAAGGCATCTCGAGCAGATCCTTAAAGGGGAGATCACTAATACTAGTTTTTATCTGGTCAATGCGGACCGGAACGGATCTCCTTACCGGGTAGTGCTCAAAGGAGGGAATAGTTCGCGGCCTATTCAGCTGAATATCAAATACACCAGATACCAGTAATAGTCCAAACGATTTCCCATGCCGTAAAAATCCGGGCATGGAGATCGGCTAGCCCTGAAACCAATATCATGTAAATTAAAGACAAACTGTGGTAAAAAGAGTCGTACATATTGTTGCTTCAGTTTTGATCCCTTTGATGCTGGTTTATTCGTGTGCCAACATGGGAATGCCCAAGGGCGGGCCAAAAGATAAATTGCCTCCTGTCATTGTAAAGAGCACTCCTGAAGCTAACCAGTTGAATTTTAAAGACAACAAGGTCAGAATCAGCTTCAATGAATTTGTTACAATGGATGACCTCAATAGTAAATTTATTGTCTCGCCACCAACTACCAAGAAGCCTATCTTCAAAACCAAAGGCAAAACAATCATCGTCGACCTGAACGAAAAACTTAAACCCAACACCACTTATTCGCTCGATTTCAAAGACGGAATCGTCGATAACAACGAAAGTAACAAATACAAAAATCTGCGGTTAGCCTTCTCTACAGGCCCGACTCTTGACACGTTACGCATCGTCGGCTTCGTCAGGGATGCTTTCAACCTCGAACCCTCAAGAAACTGCTTTATCCTTCTTTACAAAGGCGCTTCTGATACGCTCGTTCACAAGACACGCCCCGATTTTATAGGGAAAACCAATGCCCAGGGATTCTTTGCCATAACCAACCTGCCGGCTGCCAGCTATCAGATGTATGCCTTGAGCGATATTGATAACAACCTGAAATACACATCAGGGGTAGATTCTATTGCCTTTCTGGGTTCCAGAATTGAACCTACAGCCGAATTTCAACCCAAACGGGATACGGTAATCACTGGTCCGGATACGCTGGTGGTCCTTGGGAAAACAAGGTTTTATCCCGATCCAATCAATTTCTCACTTTTCTTCGAGAAGGGATTTGAACTGAATCTCGACAAATATGAACGCCCCAACCGCAAAACCGTCGATCTTACTTTCACCGGCTCGACGGCGGATACCTTCAATGTAGAAGTACTAAATGTCCATCCGAAAGGCCCCTGGAACCTTATTGAAAAGAGCAGAAAAGCCGATACCCTGAAAATATGGCTTACAGACTCCCTCGTTTACAAAAGGGATACACTCGCCCTTAAGCTCTCCTTTCTTCAGCAGGACAGCCTCGGTCATTTTTTTACCAAGAAGGATACAATTAAACTTTATCTGTCTGATGACCTGACAAATAAATCGGACAAAAACAAGCGTAAGGACCGCAGGAAAATTGTCACCGAACAAACATCCGTGACTTTAACTACCAATCTGGGCAGTGTTTTGGATACCTACAGGGATGTCCAGATAGAGTCGCCGGAGCCTATTTTATCCTTCGATACAGCAAAGGTTAGACTGTTTGTAAAGAATGACACCACCTATTACAAAATTGCGCCAAAAATAAAGCCGGATCCCTCCAATCATCGAAGGTTCCTGCTCTCCTATCCCTGGGAATTCGGGACCAATTACAGACTTACCATCGACTCGACAGCGCTCCATACCATCTATGGAATGTATGGTAAGGCGCTCAAAACCGAATTCAAGACACAAGAAGAGGAGCACTACGGCAAAATAATATTCTCCATAAAGAACGTAAAGGGTCCAACCATCATTCAGATCCTGGAGAATTCAGCCGACGAAAAAGTGGTGAAGAATGTAAAAACAGACAAGGATGGGGAGGTCACCATCCCCTTTCTCGAACCACGAAAGTATATGATGAAGGCTATCTTCGACAGGAACAATAACGGAGTTTGGGATTCGGGCAATCTCAAGGAGAAAATTGAACCGGAGGAGGTTTGTTATTACCTTAACGTCATTAAAGTACGCTCCAACTGGGATAACAAAGATACCTGGACACTCCCTGATCCGGCCAATTTTAGGAAAAAGATTATCGATGCAGAATTGGAGGCGGAGAAATTACTCAAGAAGAAGAAGGGCGGCAACACTGCTCCTCAAAAAACAAAACTTTTTTAAACCAATTCAATCATAAGTTATGGCAAGTATCAGACAATTAAAGAAGGAGATAGAGTTCTTATCTTCTCAGATGATCGGTGATTGCATCGATTTTGTTCAGACCTTCAATGGCAAAGAGATGGAAGCAATGGCAGTGATTGATGAAATCGTTCTCCTGCACAACACCACGATTGACAAAATCAACAATCCGGATGGAAAAGATAATGCCAAACTGGTCAAAGGGTTTTATCTGAAACTAAAACAAGATTATGTCAATGGGGTCAACGAAGCTTACAAAAAACTGGAAGGTTTGGTGAAATAAAAGAGAAGGATGAGCGCCGGACCATCCTTCTCTTTTACTGTACACTTACCATCTTGTCCTTGCTGTTGATGGTCTTTATCGCGTCCTGCAATGTATTGTCAATGGTGCTGATAATGCTGTAAAAGCCCTCCTCCCCAATGATGTTCCTGGCAATGTATGCCATCAATTGGGTCTCAATAATCTTGCCCGAAGTTTTTATGCCGGTTTCATTGTTGGCTACTCCGTTTTTAACAGCATACTGTAAAAACTCACCAAGGATGGCCCGTTTTCTCAAAAGATCTGAAAACTCAGCGCCTGTTTTAAGTTTGGACAATTCAGCGCGGTGCTTGTCTGCATAGTCGAAAGCATATTGGTAAACCAGCCCCTTTTGCATGATTTTGAAGAGATAGGCAGAGTTACCTGAAGTGTCGGCCGGGACAAAGATATCGGGCATGATCCCGCCGCCGCCATAGACAACCCTTTTCAGTCGGGTGAAATATCTGGCCGTGTCGGCCATGTGGATGCTATCCTTTTGTTCCATCTCCCCATGGACAAAGCGCCTCGTAAGATCCGCATAATAATCATCCGTTCCTTTCTTGTAAGACTTTTGAATGCATCTTCCCGATGGGGTGTAGTACCTGGCCACTGTCAGACGAATGGCCGAACCATCGTAAAACGGGATTTGCTCCTGTACCAGCCCTTTGCCAAAAGTCCGTCTGCCGATGATGGTTCCACGGTCGTTGTCCTGAACCGCTCCGGCAAAGATCTCACTGGCCGATGCCGAATATTCATCGACAAGTATCACCACCCTCTTTCCGAAAAATTTTCCGCGGTTTTCCGCATCAGATTCTCTCTTGGGTTGTGTTCTTCCTGCCGTATAAACGATCAGTTCGCCTTTGTCGAGAAATTCACTCACCATCCGGATAACAGAGCTTAAATAGCCTCCCGGATTGCCCCGAAGGTCAATAATGACCTGATCGGCGCCGCCACTTTCCAATTTGGCCATTGCACCCATAAACTCATCATAGGTATGCTCTGCAAAACGGCCAATTTTCACATATCCGGTCTTGTTGTCGATCAGGTATGAGACATCAACGCTATTGATTGGAATATCACCCCTGGTAATGTTGAAACTCAGCAAACCGGGCAATCCCTTGCGCCAGATGCTCACATTAACCTTGGTGCCTTTGGGCCCGCGCAATTTCTTGAATACAAGTTCGTTTTTGACGTTCTTGCCCACCATGGTGGAATCCCCTACCC
>JAVHPO010000053.1:0-2568 GCA_036170635.1 Prolixibacteraceae bacterium
ACTTCAGGACACACTCTGCACCAAGCGGGAAGTAATACTTTCAGGATATTTGATAAAATAGAACAGCCATGGAACAAAAGGAGAAATATTAATTTACCGAAGTAAACAGGGAAATACAAATATTGATGCCAGACTGGTGAACGAAAGCCTTTGGTTAACCCAAAAACAGTTGGCCGAATTGTTCCAGACTACCGTTCCAAACATCAATATGCATATTAAAAATATCATCGATGAGGATCAGTAATTGACCATTTTACTGAGCTCAGCAAAATCGTCGAAGCGGGTGCTACCTCACATACTGGATTACGGGCTTTCACGTTAACCTAGCAAATACTTATAAGCTGGAACGACCTCAATTTCATAATCCTCTTCCTTGATAAAATCGGTATTGGAAAAAGTTACAATGGTTGCTTTTTTAAGGTTAAAATAACGCATTGCCAGAAGTAACCCATTCATTTCCCTTTTAAGGTTATCCGGTGTAAGCTCATAACAGACTTGCACCAAAGCTGAAATTCGGCCGTTTTTCATGGCTACAAAATCGCATTCACCTTTCTCATCAAAATAGTAAAGTTCAGTATATTTTCTGCGAAGATGTAAAAAAACCAGGTTTTCAAGTTTTCGGCCCAAATCATCTGTCATATTATTAGAAATGACGTTGACAAGGCCCAAATCAATTGCATAAACTTTCCTGGGATTGATTAATTGTGCCTTTGTTGATTGGCTGAACATCGGTAAAAAACAGATCAGATAGGAGAGTTCCAAGTGGGAGAACCAGGTTAAAACAGTACTGGTCGCACCAATTGAAAGTGGCTGTTTCAGTCTTGTTGCCGAGATGCGGTTTCCAACATTTGACAAAAGGTAAATGGCTAGCCGATGAAGACTTTTTATATCCTTTATACCATAACGGGTAACAATATCCCGGATGAGTACATCTTCAAAAAGTGATGCCAATTGTTCTTCGTCCCCATTTTTTACAAATTCAGGAAATCCACCTGTCAGCATATAGTTTTTTAAACTTTCGGATGAAGGCAATAAGTTCCTGATGCTAAGGAACTCTCTATAGGAGAATGGAAAAAGTTCCTGGGTGATATGACGGCCTGTCAGTCTCGTTCCAAGCTCCTTGCTTAAGAGTGAGGCATTCGAACCGGTGATGATCACTTTGAAACCTTCATCCAATTTCTGACGGACATACATTTCCCAACCTTCAACCAACTGCAGCTCATCGAAAAACAAGGTATTTGCCCCTTTCTGTGCGATCAGATTGTCTAATCGTGAAAAATCTGAAAGCGAAAATTCATACAGTTGCGGAGATTCAAAATTAAGGAAGAAGAGAGATTCAGGATGCATCACCTTCATCATTTGCATCAAAAGCGTGCTTTTCCCGCAACGCCTGACACCCGAAATAATTAACGCGTGTGATGACAAACTCTTGGTTGCGGGAACAAGTTCACGGATTAAACCAGTATCTTTCTGCGAATAACGGATTTTTTGTTGCTCTGCAACAAGGGCTAGAACACTTTCGAGTACCATAACGATTGAATTTGTTTGATGTAAAAATACAAATTCATTTGATGCCATCAAACAATTTTGTATTTTTACATCAAACATGATAGAAATCTTCCCTATTTCTGGTGATTCCACAAAATACAAACGCCCTGAAATCATCGGTCACTTCAATCAGGTCAAAGATTTTACAGTTTTTGGGAGGCGGACCAAAAACCAAAGTGAATCTTTTGGATCTGTTCAATGGAATAATATCCAAGATTGGATAAAAAGAAGTATTGAAGGCAAAGAGGTCATTGCTTTGGGTCAAACTTTTGGGATTGTAAAACAGAACTTACTCCCTTTGCCAACTTCGCTTTCGGCCCAGATTTTACCTCCATGCTTTTCGATAAATTCTTTACAGAGGATCAAGCCCAGTCCGGTGCCTTGCTCATTCTGCGTGCCTTTTGTTGAGTAGCTTTCTTCAATTCTGAACAACTTACCCATTGCATCGGCATTTATCCCGACCCCGTTATCACTTACGGTTACCATCACTTCATCCTGTTTTTGTTCGGCCGAAACAATAATTGTCCCTCCCGGGTTAGTGAATTTAATGGCATTCGAAATCAGATTTCTCAAAAGGGTGTCAATCATGGCCTTATCGGCAAATACCTTGATTTTTTGCGGCAATTCCCTTGAAATTGCAATCAGTTTTTGATGAGCAACGTCACTTAACAATTCGGTGGCATCGTTGATAAGTACATCGATATCGAGATATTGGGGGCTAAACTCCATTCTTCCTGTTTGAGAGCGCGACCATTCCATCAGATTCATCAACAAATCCATGGCTCTTTGAGATGAATGGAGGATGATACGGGCATATTCCTCTATTCCCTGATAGTTTTTTCCCTTGATCTGATCAACTAGAATTTCGCTAAAACCTATGATAGAGTTGAAGGGCGTTTTCAGGTCGTGGGCAATGATGGAGAAAAATTTATCTTTTTCGGCATTAAGTTTCTGAAGATCTTCGTTTTTATGCTTGATTTCCTCCTCTGCCTGTTTACGCTCAATTACATTGGCAATTTG
>JAVHPO010000053.1:2668-5955 GCA_036170635.1 Prolixibacteraceae bacterium
ATGTCGAGGTACATACCATACAGCCCCATCAGCTCGTCTTCAATACTGACCGGAACCCCAAAAGCATGTACCGGAACCAAAGAGCCATCTTTACGTTTCCGTATTGTTTCAATATCCGTCCTCTTTCCCGTGGCAGATTTAGTCTTTAACTCCTGGGATTCTTGAAGCTTCTCATCTGGCACAATGGATTCGTTGATGCTCTTCCCACGGATTTCGTCGATGGTAAATTGAAAAATGGTTTCGAAGGATTTATTGATGGTCTGAACCTTTTCATCCTTGTCGAGCATTACCATCCCAATCGGACTATTCTCAAAGAGTTGCTGAAACCTCAATTTCTGAAGTTCTATTTCGTGCCCCGTCTTTTCGGCTCTTTTAAAAATATTTTTGGTCAAACGTACCACTACTAATGTTGTCAGAACACTGAAAATGATTGTCAATAATGACAAAAGAAGAGCTGGATTTATATGTAAACTATCAACAAGGGCACCATCTAACAAATCTTCAAGTATAATCGCCGAAAGTACCACAGGCAGAATGGTACGAAGCACTCTGGCATTTGCAGAATTTCCGATGAACTGCCTAAGGTAGATCCCCTTTGGACCAGCTATGCCGATGAATGCAAGCCCCAGCAAAAGGAAAACAATTGAAGTGGGCAGCGCCACTGGAATGATATTACCCCCATAGAGAAATGGTGTTCCGAATGAATAACCCAGCACTGCAACAAAACCGGCAAATGCAATGGTCAGACCCAACGAACTAACAATGTTCGGCAGATTTTTTTGGCTGGCAAAAAGAATATTTATGATAAAGGTTATACCGCAGCAAAAAAACAGCAGGCCAGAATATGGCGACATATGTTCGATCGGAAAACTGCTTTCTGTAAAAGTAACAGGAAACAGGGAGTCCTCAATGAAATGATAGGAGATCCCGAAAGAGTCCAAAAAAATGATGAATCCATAGAACGACAAAAAACCACTCACAACAATCGTGTACCATTTGAAACGAACACAATCAGGCTTGTAAGCACCAGTAATCAATATAGATCCAAAAAATATTGTTACAATGGCCGTGGAGGGCGCCATGGGAATAAATGCACCACCAAAACTGGAAAGAATTGGAAATTTCAATATCCAACCAGAAAGCGCCAATAGCCCTAAAAGTAATATGGCCCAGCCAAACAGAGTAACAACCTTCGAATAATCGGATTCCTTATTCATGGAATAAAGTTTAGATAAAGAACTGGCCTCATGGAACATCTTCGCTAGACTTCCATATAACGCTTACTCTCTGATTTTAAATAATACAGATATCATTGTGTAAATTGACTAAAACAGCATCGGAATATCGTAGGGGAATATTCCGGCGATCACCTTTGGTCAGCTAATTCATTAAGTTGCATGAAATTAACAACTTATTCTTCTTCAAAGTTATTTTATTTATTGAAGTAACAAAAGTCTATCCTCCAATATTTTGATTTTTTCTTCCAAGTCCGCTTGTTTCTTCCTTTCAATTTCTACAACCTTGGCCGGTGCGCTGTCAACGAATTTTTCGTTGCTCAATTTTCTCACTACAGCTTCGAGGAATCCCTTGTTATAAGCTAACTCTTCATTAATTTTGTCAACTTCTGCCTCCACATCAACATTCCCAGCAAAAGGAATATAGTAGGCTGAAGCTTTCACCATATATGTTGCCGCACCAGCAATCTCTTCTGAACAAGTTTCCAGCTTTGCTACATTACCCAATTTGGAAACCACCTCGTTGAATTGCGGAACATACCCTTTTTCTCCAGGGATAATGAAGAGTTCAATCTGCTCCCTGGTTGGAATATTTTTTTCCTTGCGGACGGTTCTTATTCCGGAAATGACCTCTTTGGTCAATTCAAATTTTTCGGTAAGCTCTTCATTTTTTGCTGAAGCCTTTGGCCAGGTGGCCATCATGATCGACTCGCCTGCTTTGCGGTCGCCGATCAACTGCCAGATCTCTTCACTGATAAAAGGCATGAACGGATGCAGTAGTCTGAGTAGTTCCTCCAGCAATTCGATTACCTGCGTATAAGTTTTTGAATCAATCGGTTGTTGATAGGCCGGTTTGATAATCTCCAGCAACCATCCCGAAAATTCGTCGCGAATGGTGGCATGAATGGTCAGCAATGCGTCGTTCAGCCTGTACTTATCGAAATGATCATCCATGGCTAAAATCGCTTCGTTCAGCTTGGCCCTGAACCATTCAATCCCTAGCCGGGAATGTTCAGGCTGGGGAATGGTAACATCTATTTCCCAGCCGTTGATCAGCCGGAATGAGTTCCATACCTTGGTCAGAAAACCTCTTCCCTGATCGGTCAGCGATTCATCAAAAAGGATATCATTCCCGGCAGGAGAGCAAAGCAACATACCAACCCTCACTCCATCTGCCCCATATTTGGCAATCAGATCGAGCGGATCGGGCGAATTGCCCAACGATTTGGACATCTTCCTGCGCAGCTTATCACGCACAATGCCGGTAAAATACACATTCTTAAACGGAAGGGTTCCCTTGTACTCATAACCGGCAATCACCATCCTGGCTACCCAGAAGAAAATAATTTCGGGAGCGGTTACCAGATCGTTGGTAGGATAGTAATAATCCAGATCGCAGGTATCTGTCGGATCTTCCTTCTCAAATACCGACATCGGCCAAAGCCAGGAGGAGGCCCAGGTGTCGAGCACATCTTCATCCTGACGAAGCGCATCCAATGCTAACGCTGGATTTCCTGTTTTAATTTTTGCCAGCTCCAATGCCTTCTCTTCGGTTTCTGCTACCACGAAAGATCCATCGGGAAGGTAATAGACCGGTATACGGTGTCCCCACCAGAGCTGACGGGAGATACACCAATCTTTGATATTCTCCATCCAGTGGCGGTAGAGATTCTTGAATTTAGACGGATAAAATCTAATGGCGTCGCTTTCGACTGCTTCGAGGGCGGGTTTGGCCAGATCGCCCATCTTCAAAAACCACTGAGCTGAAAGTTTCGGTTCTATTGGAACATGAGTCCTCTCAGAATAGCCTACTTTGTTGGTGTAATCCTCAATTTTCACCAGATTTCCGGCAGCTTCCAGCATTGGTACAATCTGCTTACGGGCTTCGAAACGATCAACGCCAACAAGCAATTGCGCATTTTCGCTCAGGGTACCATCATCATTGAAGGTATCGATCACCTCCAGATTGTGACGGATGCCAATCTCATAGTCGTTGGTATCGTGAGCCGGTGTGATTTTAACGCAACCGGTACCAAAAGTAGGATCAGCATA
>JAVHPO010000054.1:0-5947 GCA_036170635.1 Prolixibacteraceae bacterium
AAAAAGACAAAGGCCAATCAACATTCATCGATTGGCCTTGCACATTCGTCAAGCAGCCTCTAATCCAGTTGCCCAGAAAGATCCAGAACAGGTACCCCTGGTTTAAACCGCAAGTGCAGCCGGTACATTCTCCGCTTTGTCTGATTTGCTTTTCCCGCGCCCCGTGTATCCCACTACAATCCTGGCATTGCGGTATTCGCGGTAAAAATCAGGATTCTCGAACTGAAAGGGGGCCACATAAACATCAATGACCTCTCTCAGCAACTTGTCGAGGGACCTGAACACATCGGTAACCTTCTGGGTCGATGATTTCGAAACGGTCGTGGCCATACGTTTCTGAGGAATTGCCGCTTTAAAATCTGCCAGGAGAGATTCTGTTTGCTTGAAGTCATCTTCGGTCAAGAAGTAACGGGCAGCCTGCTCCCGTAATGGGTTTGCCAGATTAAACATCATCGTCCCAACATCAAACAGAATGGGGTCGGCTAACCGGTTGTCTTAAACCAATCGAATAGTAACCGTCTTGTGTTCCCCGATCAATAGATTAACCTCTTTTAAAATCAGAACTAAGCTACAAAATATTTTTATTACCCACAAGGAAAATGCAATTTATTTTCATCATACACCACTAATAATCAACGAATAAGCTTTCACAAATTTGCATTGATAAACATAATTTTCCTACAGAATTCAACAAATTCAATCTGCAAATTGACCTCTGTTTAACTTAATTATTATCATTGGTGCGAATAAAAAATAACCACTGAGAACACTTAATAAAAAAACAATAAGGGCAATTCGCGAAGTAAGTGAAGGTAAGACTATTCAATGCATCGACTTTGATGATTATCTCAAAAAGGTTCGTTGATTATTCCGCACCACTAAAGTTCCACGTCCTTCCGTCAATTTCCGTCTCTCCATCCTTATTCCCACCTTCCGTCCGAAATGTTGATAAACTCATTTCTGAAAATTCCCTCGCGGACGGCTCTTCATACCGCATTCCCAACCCGGGGTTCTGCTTCGCTCCACCCCGGGCTACCAACATGCCGCCGCTATGCGGCTGGCATTTGTGAAGAAATAACACAATGGTAAAAAATAATCAGCCGTATCGCGGCAACCTTTTGGTTTTAAACATCCTAATTCAAATTTCTGACCACAATGCTGGTCACGAACAAATCCTACCCCGAAGGGGTTAAATGTGAATAGCCCCGGGTGGAGCGAAGCGGAACCCGGGGTAAAAGAATGCCGAGCGACCAACCGTCCGCGGTAGTATATTCAAAAACGCTACCAAACCTACCGGACGGAAAGAGCGAATGACGAAAAGAGAGTGGGATAAGGAGAAGTTAAGAGGGTAGGATAGTAAGAATCCCCCATTGCGATTTTTATATTCCATGAATTTACCGTAACTTCGTGGTAGATAAAATGTCATGAAGAAGTTGCTCATTCTTGTTTTTGTATTGCTTCTCTCCGGGATCTTGAAGGCCCAGGAGCAGCAAGTCGTTGTGCCCTATACCCTTGCCGATCGCGATCGCGCCATCCTTACCGATGCCAAAATAAGTACACTTGAGGCCAAGATGGAGGTGAGGTTTGAAAGTATTGATAAACAATTCATGTATCAGCAAAAGCAGATAGATGACATAAAAACACTTTTTTACTGGGGGTTTGGTATTCTAATCACATTGTTTATTTTCATGCTCGGCTACATGATTTGGGATCGCCGTACCGCTATGCAACCGGCTTTGGCACAAGCAGCGAAGGCAGAAGAAAATAGTCGCAACCTGATAACAACGCTCCGGGAATATTCAAAAAAACACGCCGATCTGGCCGAAATACTGAGAACGCACGGAATACTATAGCTTCGTCCCTGTATGATCCTTTTCCTACCTTCGCTCCTTCCGTCCGAAATGCTAATACGCTCATTTCCGAAAATTCCCTCGCGGACGGCTCATCATTCAACACTCCTTAACCCGGGGTGACGCTCCTTCGTCGCTCTACCCCGGGCTACCGATATACCGCCACTACGTGGCTGGATTTGTACAATAGCATGATACTGGTCAAAGAAGGTGGGCACATGGTCAGTAAAAGCCAAATAATTGTAATTTCAATGCGTTTCCTCTACAGTTGATCACATTCACCACCGGATTTGGAGCCGGTTACAATGGCCGAAGCTCACCTTTTCAAACATTCCAAACATTCCAAACACACCTCTGCTCTCTGCCCTCTGCTTTACACTGGAACCCTTCAAACTTTTCAAACAATCGAGATTCTCCCCCTGCTCCATGCTCTTTGCTCCATGCCCTTCAATCTTCTTCGACCACCATCTTGCTTCTACCTAAATGCAAGCCACGGAGTGGCGACATGTTGGTAGAAAATGAATGCCCAAAGACCAACCGTCCGCGGTAGCATTTACAAAAACGTTATCCGGTCGTTTCGGACGGAAAGACAGGAATGAAGATTATAATTTCCGGCACAATTCAATACCTTTGTAAAA
This sequence comes from Prolixibacteraceae bacterium, assembly GCA_036170635.1. Taxonomy (GTDB): domain Bacteria; phylum Bacteroidota; class Bacteroidia; order Bacteroidales; family Prolixibacteraceae; genus CAINVV01. The sequence continues at coordinate 2,489 of JAVHPO010000054.1, forward strand.
ACAAAAAAATGAGGCTTTCAAAATCTGAAATTAAAACAATTAAAAGTGTCGCCTTCGAAGTATGGGGTAATCAAACACATATATACTTATTTGGATCCAGAACCGATGATTCAAAGAAAGGTGGAGACATTGATCTGTATATTAATTTACAGGAAGAGCAGGTGCCCAAAGAAATCATGTTAAAGAAAGCTGAATTTCTCGGGAAACTTGACTTCCTGCTTGGTGAACAAAAAATCGATTTGTTGGTGAGGACCCAATACAATAATCATTTATCGATTATAAAAACAGCACTATTAACGGGAGTTGAACTATGATTGGATCTGAATTGAATGAAAGTTTGATCCAAACTTTTGATACTTGTGAACTTCATTTAAAACGAATGACATTTGCCAAATCAAAAGTTGCGGCTTTTATCCCTTTAAACAGAGATAATTATTACCGGATGGATGACGAAACGATTGGCTTTCTTGATCAATATATTTTTCGTTTCTCCAAATTACAGGATACGATGGGTTCGCGTTTGTTTCCACTGACACTTGAAGCATTGGCAGAGCCGGTAACAGACCATGCATTCATAGATATTATAAACAGGCTCGAAAAATTGGAAATTTTAGATTCTGCTTTTAGTTGGGTACAACTGCGAAAAATCAGAAATGACATTGCCCATGAGTATCCGGCCTCCATTATAGAACGAATTGAAGGGATTAATCTTTTATTTGATAAGCTGGAAGTGCTAAGGCAAATAATAGAAAGATGTCAGAACATCCTTAATAAACACAAATAACCCCAGCTAGTGCTGTATTAAAATTATTTTTTACAATTTTGGAATTGAATTCCAGAATTGTAACGTTATCGCATGATACCAAGAAAAGCAGAACATGAAATCAAGGTCTTGACCACACAATTCAAAGCGGTAGCAGACTGAAGGTGGCTTTGTAGTTTATGGAGGTGATATGTTGCAAAAAAGAAGTAACGGAATTATGGTAGTTCCTTATCAGGAAATGAACACGATAGCAATAGATATTTGAAGAATGCGAAATTTCCTTCACAATTTTTTAATTCTCACTTTTTTGACGTAGCTTCGTCATAATATAATGTCATGAAGAAGTTGCTCATTCTTGTTTTTGTACTGCTTTTCTCCGGGGTTCTGAAAGCCCAGGAGCAGCAAATACCTTACAACCAAAATGACCGCGACAGGATGGTCAGGGTGGAGACAAAGGTAGAAGCAATGCAATCTCAAATCAACAGGCTGGAGGATAAATTTGACAGCTATTTCATGTGGGGCTTCGGATTGGTGTTGATGTCGATTTTCGGATTGATTGGATTTATCATTTACGACCGTCGTACCACCCTCGCCCCTGTTGACAATAAAACCAACAGGATCATAAAAGTTTTAAGGGATGCAGCAGAAAAAGATCCTGCACTCAGGGAGGCTCTAAAAAGAACTGCTCTTTGGTAATATTTCCGTTTTCCCGTCTCTTAGTCCCCTAGTCCTCTCATCTCTCCATCCTCTTCCGCTGTTTATTATTTGAGGACATTTGTGTCCCTTTGTATGCATTTGCGGACAAAATAATCTGCGTTCATCTGAGGTAACATCAGTAGATTTGTGGTTTTCCCATTTGTGTCCATTTGGTGTATTTGAGGACGGTTGGTTTCCTCCTAACCCTCCTATCAGTGGCCTCTGTGGTGTAATCTGTGGATTCTGTGGTTAAGCGTGATAAAAACAACCACAGCTCACACGCTTTTGACTGGCACCACAAAATCGAGATCGGTGAAGGAATTGAGAAGCTCTATTCCTGGTATCTCAAAAATTAATTAACTTTGCAGTAGGGTGTAACAAATAATATTTAAGCATGCCTGAAATTAAAATAGAAGATCAGAAAAAGAACAATAAGACCTGGACCTTACCGGGCAATTCGTTGAGTCAGGATGAATTTCTTGATGGAATTCAAAAAGCTGAAGAGGGTCCTTTTATGACATTTGAAGAGCATCATGCAAAAATGGATAAATGGATACAAGAAAACTTTAGGTAGTTGTCTTTCCGGAAATCTTGCCCACTATTAATTCTTTATCTTTGTGCATTGCAGAAAAAAACTTTGACCATGGCAACAGTAATTTTAGATACCAGTTCAAGCGAAGCAAAAAAAATGCTCGAGTTTTTAAAAGCAACCCGTTACGCCAGGGTTGTTGAAGAGAATATACCTAACGATGAAACTATAATGGCAATTAATGAGGTGGAATCAGGCAAAGTTAAGTCTTATGGATCGGCAAAAGAAATGATGTCAGCCTTGAAGAAAAAAGCAGGTGTATAAAATTAAGACAACAAACAAGTTTGAGAAGGACTTCACTAAATGTGCAAAGCGAAATCTTGATCTTGATGAGTTAGGTGAGGTTGTAGCGATTTTGGAACGTTTGGGGAAATTATCCCGTAATTACAAAGCTCATATACTTTCTGGCAATTACAATGGCTATTGGGAGTGTCACATTAAACCAGATTGGTTGCTTATCTGGCGACAAGACGATAAAACAAAAGTGATTGAATTAGTTCGAACAGGAACACATTCTGATTTATTTAGCTGATTTACAAAAACTCCGTTCGCGTGGATTCGTACTCCACACTTTTCAGCTCCGGTTCAGTATCCACTATCAAAATAACTAATAACCAGATGCTAAAGGATTGTCCGCTACACCTACTGTTGCCAAGCATCTTCGTGAAAATTCGTTTAAATTAGTGAAATTCGCTTTTATGAAAGTATTCGTATCAGGTTGTTATGACATGCTCCATTCGGGGCATGTGGCGTTTTTTACCGAAGCGGCTTCTCACGGTGATCTATATGTCGGATTAGGCTCAGACAAGACGATCAAAAGTTTGAAGGGACGCAAAACCATCAATACCGACCGGGAACGATTGTACATGGTCAAAGCTCTAAAATCTGTCAAAGATGCCTGGATCAACACCGGATCCGGATTAATGGATTTCGAGAAAGAGCTACGCGAACTTCGTCCGGATATCTTTTTCGTCAACGAATCTCGCCTCGTGATCAATGTTTTGATGTGCTGTCCGGAACAAAAATAGATACAACTGGGGCCAAGGCCCTGGGTTGGAAAATTTCAGGGGCCGGCGGTGGCGGATATTTGGTGCTTGTGTCGGAGTCACCTGTCGGGAACGCGATGCAGGTGAGGATTAGGAGGTAAGAAGAGAGGACGGCGAGGAAGACTGGGACGACCAGGCCGACGGGGGACGACTGGGAAGACTAGGCCGACGGGGACGACTGGGAAGACTAGGCCGACGGGGACGACTAGGATGACGGGGACGACTAGGATGACTGGGACGAGTCACCGGTCCCCGAGCGGAGCCGAGGGGGGAAAATATGAATCCCCCATTGCGATTTTTATATTCCATGAATTTACCGTAACTTCGTGGTAGATAAAATGTCATGAAGAATTTGCTCTTTCTTG
>JAVHPO010000055.1:0-5931 GCA_036170635.1 Prolixibacteraceae bacterium
TTACAATACATCGCATACCAGCACTGCCAGTTTTACTCTACAAACGGGTTTGATTGGTAAAAATCCGGTACTCTGGGACCCTGCGACAGGAAAATGTTTCACACCGCAAGGCAGTCAATCAAAAGGTTACCAGCTTGAAATTGAGCCTTCCGGTATGATTTGGATCAGTTCAGGTGCTCTAAGCAGTACCGCAAAACCGTCAGGTGTCTATCAAGTACAACCAGCCGGTCAGTCTGTTCTGGAACTGAAAAACGAATGGCAGGGAAAGCGTCTGACAGACAATTCCTTTACCCTCGATTTTGCGGCCTATTCCACAGACGGAGGGAATTCATACGGGGAACCGGAACCTGTCATCGGAATCTTCAGCCGGCTCTCGAAACAAAAGTATGCCGGTGATCTCAGACTGCGTTTCCAGGTTCAGGCAGATAATCCGCCATCCAAATGCCAGCTGGTGCTGGAACAACCGGCCATGTATGATTCGATACAGATCAACCGAAAGGATTACCACTTTAATTCGAACGGATTTTTCGTGGACCATCAGTTTAAAACATCAGATATCTCCGGACTCTTGCAAAAAGGCGCCAATGCCATCCAGTTTCAGCTTAAATTCAAACCGGCCATCGATACATGCCGGATGGCCAAAGATCGTTTCGGTACTGAAATAGAAAGCATTTACCTGACCGGTGATTTTGCCGTGGCGGCGCACCAAACCAGCGACAAAACAGACAGTCAGCGGAACAGAACAGGTGATTTCAAAAATCGTCCGGTTCATCAGGCCAAAACTTTCTCTATCACTGCGGAGAAAGATCTCCTGCCCGGAGATATCAGTACCAATGGATATCCTTTTTATGCCGGGGCCTTCGAACTGAAACAAAGCTTTGAGTTGCCTGAAAAAGACAAGAACAAAAAATATTTCCTGGAATTTCCTGATTGTGAGTCGATCGTATCGATCATTGAGCTCAATGGAACGGTCATCGATACCCTCTGCTGGGCACCGTACAAGACTGATATTACAAGGGTATTGAGAAAAGGTCGGAATGATCTGAAAATCACAATGGTTAACTCGCTGCGAAATCTGCTGGGCCCGCACCACAATGTCGAAGGAGAACTTGTCAAGGTCGGACCAAACAGTTTCGCAGGGGCCGGTGGATTCCCGGGAGGTTCGGGGGAAGCCGACTGGTATGATCTGCGGAAGAGTGGAAAGAAGACCAAAACATGGACCGACAGCTACAATTATATCCCATTCGGAATGCTGGCACCGGTCAGAATTATTACCATGTCAAATTAGTCTATTTACTGACTGCCATCCACACGCTCATATCTCCCTTGCCCCTGTTACCCCAGGCGTAATAGGGCACCAACCGCAGTGTAACAGGCTGTTTATTCCCGGCAACCGGTCTGTAAAGCTTTCCGCTCCAGGATGTAATGTCTTCTAGTACAGCTTTCCCTTCTAATGCACAAAGAGCGCTGTTTTCGATAGTGACCATTCGAGATTCGAAGGATATCCCGGCAGGGATCAGATAATCATTTATATTCCTTCCCTTCTGTATATCAGCAGATTCGATGCAGTAAACCACCGGTCCGCGTTTCACTGCCACCTGATTCCTGGTCTCCTCAACAAGCGGATTGGCTTCAATCAATTGCGCCTCCATAGGCAGAACCAGTTCTACCAAATCGCCCTTTATCCACTTCCCGGATAATTCAGCGTAGGTTCCGGGAACAATTTTCAAATCCTGTAGTCGGCCGTTGACGCTGACTGTCGCATTTTTAGCCCATCCCGGAATGCGCAAAAAAAGCGAGAATGGAACGGCAGGCAATTCCTCCAAAAGGAAAGAAATCTTTCCATCCCATGGGTAATCGGTCTTTTGACTCATTGCCAAAATAGACCCGTCGCTCAATTTAGTTCTCAGCTTATTGCTTCCATAAAGATTGACATACAATCCCTTATCTGAAATATTGTACACATAATTGCTGATTTCAGCGATGGTCCGGATGGTATTCGGCGGACAACAGTTGCAAAATTTGATGTACTCCTCCCTCTCTCGGGACCATCTCAGGGTATAAGGCAGATCCCTGGAAACACGCAATGGATTGGTGTAAAAATAGCGCTTCCCGTCGAGGCTAACTCCGGCCAGCAAACTGTTGTACATGACCTGTTCCATGATGTCGGCAAATCGCGCATCACCGGTTGCCAGCAGCATCCGCCAATTCCACAGGATATTACCGATATTGGCACACGATTCGTTATGGGCAGTCTCGTTGGGTAGCTGAAAATCCCGACCATAAGCCTGGTGTACTTTTTGGTTATAGTCAGGCACATAGGAAGTTCCGTCAGGTGAAACCCCGTCGTAAAGCGCTCCGCACCCGCCTGTGATATACATTTTCTGCTCGACCACATTGTGCCAGATCTTATCCAAAACCGTCATCAGCGAGTCGTTGCCTGTCTCTGTATAAATATCCGCCACCCCGGCATAGAGATAGTTGGCGCGCACGGCGTGTCCCATCGCCTTCGTCTGCTTTAAAAACGGAATCCGGTCCTGGTTGTCATCGGTCCCGTTCTCCACCAGGCTTCTTATGGCAATCAGACTCTTAGCCAGTTCGAGATAGCGCGGATCACGGGTCGTACGGTACATCTCAATTACGCCCATGTAATGCGATGGGCATATGGCATTCCTGGCCAGTTCTGCCGAAGCCCGTTTGTAAAAATTGTACAGAAAATCAGTAGCCCGGATGGCCACTTTCAACAACGTTTTCTTCCCAGTAATCCGGTAGTGCAGGCAGGCCGCAGTCATCAGGTGACCCATGTTGTAAGTCTCAAAATCGAGCCGCTTGCTGAATGCCTTTTTATCCTGACTATTATTTAATTGCCTGATCACAACGGGTGTATGAATATATCCGTCGGAACGTTGCGTTTTGGCGATCGTTGCGATGATGGCATCAATTTTGGCCTCTGTTTCAGCATCTTTCGATGAAGACCAGACCACGATCATCGCCTCCAGCATCTTGTAAAAATCCCCGTCATGAAAGGCCGGTCCGCTATGTTCTCCCTTTTCCAAACCGGCCGCTATCTCGAAATTCCGGTAGGCGTGGCTCACTTCAGGGTTCAGATAATTGCCCATCATGTGCGGTACCATCGACTCCTTGCAAACCTTGAAACGCTCGGCCCAGAAACCGTCTGTCCACTGAACGTCGCTCATGTTTACACTTTTGAGCCGGGCAAAAGGACTTTGGGAAGTATTGACAAGCGCCTGATCCTGAGCGTAAGCGCTATTGCAAGCGAACAAAACAACAAATCCAATCATCAGGAAAGTCTGTTTCATCTTATCTTAACTTATTTCTCACATTCAAATTTATAACTTCCCGATCCTACCTCGAAAATCCGTTTTCCATTTTCATACCCCGCCATTTTGATCTCTTTCTGAGCTTCAACAGGCTTTCCGCTTTCCAAAACAGCCGCATTTTCCTTACCAGGAAGGTACACTTTGGCAAAAGTATTAGCCGGCACAACAACTTCCAGCGTTAGCTTGTTTCCCTCCTGCTTCCAGCCGGAAACGATGGTTCCATACATCGAGGTGTGGCTGGCGCGGGCAAAACTAAGCTGACCGGTCAGGATTGGATTGACTACAAACTGCTTATAACCCGGATATTCCTGATTCATTTGCAGTCCGGCTACGGTTGTGTACAGCCAATTGCCCACCGCCCCATAGGCATAATGGTTGAAGGAATTCATCCCGGCATCCTGAAAAGTGCCATCCGGTTTAATGCAGTCCCAGCGCTCCCAAATGGTGGTGGCCCCTTTGGTGATTGGGTAGAGCCACGATGGATATTTCTTGTTGAACAGCAGCATATAGGCCAGCTCAGGATGACCATTATCCGACAATGCCTTGCAGATCAAAGGCGTACCCAGAAAGCCCGTCGTCAGGTGACCAAAATGCTTCACATCTGAGGCCAGCCGCTGTGAGGCGATCTGCTTCATGTTATCCGGTATCAGCCCAAACGACAGGGCGACCACATAGGCAGCCTGGCTATTGGAGGTGAGCCTTCCGTTCGGAGAGAGAAACTCCCGTGCAAAAGCGGACTTAATCTTCGGCTGAATGGATGCGTATCTTTTGGAATCCTCTGACTTTCCTAGAATTGATGCAATCTTACTCATCAGGCCGGTTGTGTAATAGAAATAGCAAGTCGCCAGCAGGTCCTTATCCGTGTTGGCCCCCGCATAACCATAATCCGGAGCGTTGTAATAATAGCTCATGTACTCGGCAAACGCCAGCCAGTCGCCAAAATGAAAACCATAATCGAAAATATAACGTTCTCCGGAATGCAATATCATATACTCTTCCCAGCCTTTCATCGACGCATACTGGTTTTCAAGGATACGGGTGTCGCCAAACGACTGATAGACCTCCCAGGGGATGATCACCGATGCATCCGCCCAGCCAGTGGCTCCATAGCCATCCGACCAGCCGGTGCCGCCCCCGTCCTTCACAACATTGGGTACTACCCATGGGACACTGCCGTCCGCCTTTTGGTCAGCAGTAAAATCACGCATCCATTTGGTGTAAAACGGAGCGGTATTCATGTTGAAACAGGCCGTAGACGAAAATACCTGCGCATCGCCGGTCCAACCAAGCCGCTCATCCCGCTGCGGGCAATCGGTAGGAACATCCAGAAAGTTACCACGAAGTCCCCACCTGATGTTTTTCTGCAACTGATTGACCATCTGATCAGAACATTCAAAATCACCGATTGGTTCCATATCCGAATGAATCACACAACCGGTCAAATCATTGGGTGTTATCCCTCCGTTGTATCCGCTCACCCGGATGTATCGGAAACCATGAAAAGTAAAATGGGGTTCAAAGGTTTCCACTCCTTCACCCTTAAAAATATAGGTATCCTCGGCCTTTGCCTTTCTTAGGTTTTCAAGATAGAAATTCCCCTCTTTATCGAGGACTTCCGCATGGTTCAGGACTATTTTCTCCCCCTTTTTGCCTTTCAGGCTTAGCCTTACCCAACCAACCATATTTTGCCCGAGGTCAAACACCACCTCACCTTTCGGGGTTACTATTTTCGAAACAGACTTAATTGTTTGTGTAATCCGTACCGGTGACCCCTCAGAAGAGACCAGAATATTTTTGGGATAATTCTTCGCCATGGTACCACCCCATTGATGATCATTAAAACCTGTTTCGTTCCAACCCGACTGTTCCAGCCTGGAATCATAGGTTTCACCGTTGTAAATATCAGATTTTAAGATCGGCCCGGTGGACGATTTCCAACTTTTGTCGCTCAGAATCAACTCTTCAGTTCCATCCGTATAGGTAACCTTCATCTGAAACAGGAGCGCGGTTTTATCGCCGTAAAGGTTCTTTTTCCCCTGCCAGATCAGAAATCCGCGGTACCATCCGTCACCGAGTATTGCCCCAACCGCATTGTTCCCGGTCTTCAAAAGTCCTGTAACATCATAAACCTGGTACTGAAGACGCTTGTGATAGCTGGTCCATCCCGGAGTAAACAACTGATCTCCAATCTTCCTTCCGTTTAAACTCAACTCATAAAGTCCTTGGGCTGAAACATAGACCCTGGCGCTGCGGATCTCCTTTTTCAGCTGAAACTCTTTCCTCAGGTAAGGACAGGGAGTCGAAACTGTGTCAATTTCATTCAAAACCGGCACAATCCAGGAAGATTTCCAGTCTTTTTCGTTGAGCAGCCCCATTTCCCAGGAGGCGATGGCTGATTTCGCGCTCTTCTGATGATTGTCCCACACCTCGACTTGCCAAAATAGCTCCTGACCCGATTCCGGCGCTTTCCCCTGGTAAGGAAGATGAACACTCTGGTCTGAAAGGATTTTGCCGGAATCCCAAAGCAACCCTTTGCCAGATTTCAGCTGCTCCGGAGCGGAAGCAACCCGTACCCGGAAGGCTGTTTGGC
>JAVHPO010000056.1:0-1185 GCA_036170635.1 Prolixibacteraceae bacterium
TTTCTGCTATCAGATTGCTGCTTTAGACAGCTGCAAAAATTCCAGTCCAATCTCCGATACACATTGCAGCATACTGCTTTCGGGATATGTAAATCGCTGTAAAAGAGAGATTAAACTCGCATGGAATATAAATCAAGATACTGTGGCATTAGGTTTTGAAGTCTGGGCTTCACTCAATGGTGCTGCGCCAGTTTTATTGCAAAGTCTGGGAGTTGGAAGCACTACTTTTGTGCATTCTAATGCTGTAGTTGGCGGCAATTATTGCTACTTCATCAGGGAAAAACTATCATCAAATCGCTCTGCTTCTTCAAACGCTGTTTGCCTAAAAGCTGACTTCACTCCTGCTCATGGCTTTGCTTATCTTCGTCTTGCAACCGTTGCCAATAGTGGCGATGTTAATCTAAGAATCTTCAGCGATACCCTGGTGGCATTGCGCTATTTTAAGATTGAAAAGAAAAGGAATGGCAGCAATACTTTCGACAGTATTGGAATAGTATATTGGCAGCCCTCAAGTTTCAACTTTTTCTTTATCGACAACAAAGTACAAACGTCCAAATATTCTTATCTCTACAGAGTTATCACCGTGGATTCCTGCTACAACCGTGACACAACTAATATTGGCCGAACAATCTTTTTGCAAAGTACTTCCCAAAATAATTATTCCAACAAACTGATATGGAACGACTATGGCGACTGGAATGCTGGCACAGATTTTTATCTTATTCACCGTCTGGTGGAGAGTGTGGAGATTATGCCTGCGCTCTTTATTCCTTTTTCGGCAGCAGTCACAAATACTTATCTTGATGATATAAGTGACTTTGGCACTGATGCTTCTTTATTCTGCTATTTTATTGAAGCTCTTGAAAATCAGGGCAACAGCATAACTTTCCAGAGTGATACTTCTTTCTCGAACCTGAGTTGCAACCTTCGTGATCCGCTGATTGTTGTCCCAAATGCTTTCACTCCTCAGGGCAAAAATCCTGTTTTCAAACCTGTGATTCCTTATCTCAACGGAAGCTCTTACAGCTTTAGAATCTTCGACCGCTGGGGTGAGAAAATGTTTGAAACCACCGACATAAACCAAGGCTGGGATGGGAAATTCAAAGGTGAACCGGTAAATGCAGATGCTTATGTTTATAGAATCGAAGTCATCGACCGCAATGGGAAATCTTTTGTGAAAATGGG
>JAVHPO010000057.1:0-5889 GCA_036170635.1 Prolixibacteraceae bacterium
ATCGTGCTCATGTACCATTCGGCTATGCCGCGGATACCTTTGGGCTGTTTCAGTTGTATCCCCGGGACCAGGGCAATATCACCAAGAGCTGTACCGCCCAATCCCGCGACAACTCCTTTGCCTGTTGCCCGGGCTTTCTCCACCTCAATTTTCCAATATTGCAAGGTCTCTTCCGAAACCGGAGTAAATTCCTCAAGATTATCTTCCACGTTTAGATTTGTATCATCAATAGGCCCTTGTCTTTCGATGGCATCGAAAAAATAGCTGGCTCGAGGCATTTTCGCAGAAGGGGGAATAGAGGTGTCACCTGAGGGGAAAGAGAGTAAATCCCCCCTTTCATCTTTCAGGGTACTAAATTGCTCCGGTACAAGAACCTCCTGTCCCCAAAAAGTCTTAAAAAGTTTTAAAGGCGGTTGGTTGCTGTAGCCAAGCAAATTGTCATGTCCCCATGCGCCAACGACATCTATGCCTATTGTTGCTATCAGGTCCTCTTCTACCTGACCAAGCATCTGGTATGGCTCAATTACCCTGACCGACCTTTTTTCAAGACCATAATATTCACGCAAGTTTTCAAGAGCTTTTACATGGATGCCGGTTACTGCATTCGAGCCCATGTCAAAGACAATCCTTTCCGGTTCAAGGTGGTTTAAAGTTTGCTGTAATAATTCCCGTGAATTCATTTTTTTTGAGATTATTTTATACTCAGGCATTGGAAACAATATACTATCACACTTTTTATCTATGCAACTTTACCATACTTTAAATTTTTGTTTGCCGCTACGCTTAATCTCGAAAGGCCCGGGAGAAGGATTTTCTACATTTCGTTTCTTTCCGAAATAATCCAGATCAATTATTACAGGAGAACCATCCACATTCTCGAAAGGCAGGTCCGGAACAATGGCTTTGGTCAAAGTTGCAGTTTTTACCAGACTCCTTTTTTGTGTAAGCCAGTTTTTGTCCAACGCAATTTCGAGATACATATCCTTAGCATCATTCAATAAATTGGCGGAAGCATCAAAATCCTCTTTTATCACCGCATTTTGTTCGGTGGCTTTCTGATCTTTGTAATTCTTCATTTGCTCTTTGGCATTTTTGTTCATCTCACCGAATTTCTTCGGATCGCTGTGCCCGATGGCACGGATTGATCCCTTCGTATATACATTGCCATCGAAAACCACGGGTAAAAGTGCATTGCCGTACTGACTGGCATCTCCCCCATTTACAAACAGGTTGTTGACAAACTGGATGTCGCCGCCGGGGTTGTCGTGCAGCGATGCCACATACGTTGAGTGAGGTTTATGATAGGGGGTCAGGCGTGCATCGTAACCAATTACATCCATCTTACCACCAAAAATATTGTGAACAAAAGCTGCCCCGCTCGAATTCATCAGCAAACTGGTTTTTGAAAGCAATACATTGTTGCTCACCAACATTGGACCATGATCCACTTCCAGAAAAATATCCAGGGAATTGTCGTGCATCAAATTGTTTTTAACCTGTACGCCCTGTGCCATCCAATCGAGCCATACCCCCATATTGGCACGATAAATATGGTTGTTCATAATCTGTACATCCACTGCCCCGTGAAATTTGATCCCCGCCATTTCGGCACCCCTGAATAACCGCCTGATATGAATATCGTGGATAGTGTTCCCCTGAACAATACTAAAGGCACAACCCATGCTCCCCACTATGCCCGTTTGCTCACAGAAGGCAATGGTGTTGTTACGAACAATGTGCCCGCCAATGGTTCCTTTGTTCCAGCCGAATGCCAGCGCCCGGTTGATGGTTCCAACATATCCCAGGGCTGATTCTGTGTCTTTGTTGTCAAATTCGTCACTGTATTTCCCCAAAGCAATGCCCACACATTTTGAATATTGGATCACATTGTTTTCGATGATCCAACCTTTACTCCAATGCGTACCAACGAGCCCCATCTGTTCTGCGGTAGGTGGCGCCCAATTGGTAGCCGCATGTTGCATGGTAAAGCCACGCAGCGTAATGAAATTGATGAAGGGTTTATCCGGATAAAAAATAGTTTGCCGCGCATTGATTTCAACCGTTTCCTGATTGGGGTCGACATTTTTAAACTGGGCCCGGATGGTAGTGGTGGTTGAATCCACCTGAGTTGACCAAAGCGGATTTTTCTCCTCGGCCGGATTCATCACCTCCTCCGGCTTGGCAGCCTCCATCAGCCAGTCGCCATTCAGATAAACACATCCTGTGTGGTATTTTCGGTCTTTTGGCGTAGGAGTAAACCAGTCGCCATGAATTAAATCGCTGTATGGATTGAATTTTCCAAAAAAGTTATTCGGGATCTTTACTTCCCAGGTATCATTGACCAGTTTTTTCCATCCTCTTATTACCTCGGAGCCTTTAATTTCCACTTTTTCACCTGGGCCAACCTGATAAACAATTCGCTCCTGATCGGAGTTCCCTCCGCGAGGCGGGGTAATACTTTCCCGATAGGTTCCGGCGTGAACCGTAATCATATCGCCAGGCATGGCCACTTTGGCTGCCGCCATGATCGTTTTAAAAGGTTTTACAATTGAACCTTCATTCGCATCGTTTCCGCTAACTGCAACATGATATTCTCTGGCAACGTGTTGTCTTTGCGCAAAAGCGCCAAGACTAATGGCAACAAGAAATAAAATTTGTAAAAATCTCATGACAAAATTGATTGAAGTAACCTGAATAAAACAAAGACATACTTTATGCGATATGATGTAGTTTCAATTACCGGACTGATTGCCGGTCCTTAGAGGTCAAAGAGTTCATCTGCCCTCCTCTTGTTTCCAATATCCAGTCTCATGGAACCACCTTACTTTATAATTGTCTTCGACTGAAAAGTAAACACCTCCGAGGGAGTTCTGGCCTTCTCCATGATCTTTGTAAGTTCACTTACTATTTCAGGGTGCTTTGCTGCAACATTGTTATTTTCTCCAATATCACCGGATAATTCATACAATTCCGTCGTTGTTTTGGTCGTATCCAAAACCTGATATTTAACCAGCTTCCAGTTACCTTTTCTCACCGCCTGACGGCCTCCCAGTTCATGAAATTCCCAATACAAATACTCATGTTGCAGCTGATCCTTTTGTGCCAGCAAGGTTGGCAGGAAGGAGATCCCGTCAATGGTTGCAGGCGTTTTGGCACCTGTAATGGCAGCCAGGGTGGGCATCACATCCCAAAACGCCGAAATATGTTCCGATTTTGAATCGGCAGGTACTGTTCCCGGCCATCTCACGATCATGGGTTCACGAATGCCACCTTCGTACAAATCACGCTTGTACCCACGCAGCGGGCCATTGCTGTCGAAATATTCAGGATCGGCGCCGCCTTCCACATGGGGTCCGTTGTCGGAGCTGAAAAGTACTATGGTATTTTTGTCCAGCCCAAGCTCTTTCAATTTGTCGAGTAGTTCACCTACCTGTTTATCGAGCAAAGTCACCATGGCCGCAAATGCCGCATGGACTTCTGGCTGAGATCCATAAGGGCCTTCCCTGAACCCTTTTTGACCCGGGTCAACACCTTTGTAACTTTTCTCAGGCAGAAATTTACCCCGAAACTCTTGCAGGTTTTTCTCGGGTGTTATGAGTTCGGCGTGCGGAATGGTCGACGCATAATATAGAAAGAAGGGTCGCGCCTTATTCTTTTCAATAAATTGCAAAGCCTGTCTGTGAATCAGTTCTGGAGCATACTCCTCAAACTTGTCGCCACTGTTTCCAGCCAGAACTATTTTGGTTTGGTTTTCCCATAAATGACCTGGAAAATAGTTGTGTGCCAGGGTTTGGCTATTGAAACCGTAAAACTGATCAAATCCCTGGTTGTTCGGGTCGCCCTCTGTGCCAACGAAACCCAACCCCCATTTACCAAAACAACCGGTCGTGTATCCAACTGACTTTAACATTTCAGCTACCGTGAAACTGGCCGCCGGCATTGGCCACTCTCCCTCAGGTTTCCATCCCTTGTTCCCGCGAATCGCTGTATGGCCTGTTGTTAATCCTGTCATCAAAGAGCATCTTGAGGGTGCGCTAACGGTACATCCCGCATAGTGCTGGGTAAACAGCATCCCCTCTCTGGCCATCCGGTCCAGATTTGGTGTTTGAAATCGCTTTTGACCATAACAGCCAAGATCGCCGTAACCCAGATCATCCGCCAGGATGTACACAATATTGGGTCTTGGGGCAACCGATTTTCTATTTTTTAGAGCATTCTGAGCCTTTGCCGATGGATTGACAACGGAAGCAACCACCAAAGCGGAAATTAAAAGCGGACATTTACTGGCCATAGAATTCATGATAAGTATCGGATTACAGTAGTTTGAAAATCTGGTAGTTATAACATTTTAATATTTTACTTTATTACTCCCACATTTTGACCTCCCCCAACCCCTCCAAGGAGGGGAGTGGTGCTCTAATGTTGATCAGCGCACGAATCTGAAGTCTCACCCTTTGGGGAGATTTAGAGAGGTCAAATGAAGGAATTCAGATGTTTATTCAAAACGCTAAATTATAAACAAAATTGGCTTTATTAATTAATCAAAAGTTGTTTCCTTTGCCATATAGTTCTCCGAGTTACCATTTCTAAATGTTTCGGCACAGGAAAGTGTAACCGATGGGTCTCTTTGGAAACGAAGATGCCTCCCGAAGGATTATTCCTAAATTTGGAAAGGAGATACAGTATATCAAGGATTTGATTGCTTCGCCATGTGGTGAAAGCTGTGTCCACATCTCTTCGGGAACCGGGAAAGTAATATTTTGATTATGGAATATTTGCTTTTGGTCTCCCTTTTTGTAATTGCATTTCTCTATTCATCCGTCGGACACGGTGGAGGGACAGGCTACCTCGCGCTTCTGGCGCTGTTTGGTATCGCCCCCATTTTTATGAAATCGACTGCCCTGACCCTCAACGTCTTTGTCTCGGCCATTGCATTTTTCTCCTATTACAAAGCGGGCTTTTTCAGATGGAAATTGATTCTCCCCTTTCTGGTGACATCGATTCCCTTCTCCTATCTGGGTGGCTTGATCCCGGTTAATCCCTCCATCTACAAAATTATACTCGGACTGTTTTTACTTTTGGCCACGGCCAGAATGGTACTGAATCCCAAAGCATTTTCTGAAGAATCAAAGACGGTCCCTTTTATTCTCGCCATTACAATTGGGGCCATTCTCGGGTTCTTTTCAGGAATGATCGGCATTGGAGGCGGAATCATCCTGAGTCCTCTTCTCATTCAAATGCACTGGGCCAATGTCAAGGAATCGGCCGCAGCCTCTGCCCTCTTCATCTTTCTCAATTCCCTCTCCGGACTCTTTGCCCTGATAAACAAGGGATTTAATATGGAACCCCGCATCATCGCCTGGATTGCAGTTGGAGTAGTTGGTGGAATTGCCGGATCCTACATTGGTAGTTCAAGGTTAAAACCAAAGCAATTAAAGTACCTTCTCGCTTCTGTTTTATTTCTGGCAAGTATCAAACTCATCCTTTTGTAAAATGGAAGAATGTTCAATGCCCAGCCTTATGATCATCGCCGGTACAGGAAGGAACTCGGGAAAGACGACACTCGCCTGTCAAATTATCCGTAAATTCTCCTCCGGTCAATCCATCGTTGCAATTAAAATCACCCCTCATTTTCACGAAAATCCCGGTAACGGAAGCGTAATCGTAAATAATCCCAACCTCTATATCGCGGAAGAAAGGGATGCCACTACCGGGAAAGATAGTTCACTGATGCTGGAAGCCGGAGCAGTTCAATCCTATTTTGTCATGACAACCGACGAGCATTTGGAAGAAGCTTTGAATGAAATACTTACAAGGATATCTCCGGATACCATGGTGGTTTGTGAATCGGGCGGATTGCGTCATCTGATCCGTCCCGGACTATTTTTA
>JAVHPO010000058.1:0-20013 GCA_036170635.1 Prolixibacteraceae bacterium
GTCAAAACAGCAGTGAATCATTCGCGCGTTTAATTAAACAGATGAAAGACCTCATTCAAAAATATATTTTCCGTTTCGATAGTAATTCTCCCGGAACCAAAGTGTTACATTGCTTGCGGCACCACTTTCCTGAGGCTACCAATATAGACTGGTCCAAAGAGAAAGACGGCGTTTTTGAAGCGATATTCAGGGTGAATGGAATTGAACAGATTGCCTGGTTCGAAAAATCCGGTTTCTGGTTAAAAACGGAAACCAACTATACCCTTGGAATGTTGGATGAGAATATTCGCCAGAAATTGGAGTTGTACGGTCAGATCATGAGCTCTATTTTCATAGAAAGGGCCAATGGCGACAGCGAATATGAATTCATTATCCGTGATAATTTTCAGGTTCGGCATGTTTTTCACACCGATAATCAGGGAAACTTGCGTGATCGTCAGAATTTCGATGAGAACGAACTGAGATAGCAGTTATTTGCTATTTTTGTCTGATAAATCCATCGATCAGATCTTCAATGAAACGTATATACCTGTCTTTCATACTACTGCTATCCTTCATCTCATCCTATTCGCAACTCAATACAGATCACTACTTTTATATAGCACGAAGCAGAATCTATTTTGGCAATTATGTCAGTGCCATTGAAAACTTTAATATCGTTATCAAATTAAGACCCTATCTTCCTGAACCTTACTTCTATCGGGGTATGGCTAAGCTTTACATTGACGATTTCAGAGGTTCAAAATCTGATTTTGATAAAGCCATCGAAATTAAGCCCTATTATCCTGAAGCATATATGTACAGGGGGATGGCCAATTATGAAATGAAAAATTTCAAGGAGGCCCTGAAGGACTACTCCAGCGCACTGGAATACAATCAGGAGGATCCCAATATCTATAACAACAGGGGGATCACCAAGATAGCCATGGAAGATTTCGATGGGGCTATTGCCGATTATACCAGGTCTATTGAACTTAAGCCAGGCACGGCCAATACCTTTCTGAACCGAAGTTCTGCCAAGCAAATGAAGGGGGATCTGGATGGCGCCATCAAAGATTGTGATGCAGCAATCAGGATCAGGCCCCATTTTTCCAGCGCATATTTGGTCAGGGGGATTGCCAAATTTGAGAAGAAAGATTTTGCCGGCGCTTTGAAGGATTATGATCTGTGTATCCGTCTGGATCCAAAAACTTCGCAGGCATACGTAAACCGTGGAATAGTCAAACATCAGCTCAACGATTTGAAGGGTGCTATTCGCGACTATGATATGGCCATTCAGTATGATCCCAACATTTCAGCTGCATGGCTAAACAGGGGAATTGCCAAAGAATCACTTAAAATTCCAGGTTCGGAAAAAGATTTAACTATGGCAGCCGAACTCGATCCAAAGTTTGCCTCCTTTAAAAAACGTCTGGACGTCGAGGAGGAGAAGGAGAAACAAAGGCGCCAATACGGATTTGTACTCCCCAACCCCGGACAAAATCCCAACCAGTCACAAAATATCCAACAAACAAACAACCAAACAAGTCAGGCAAAAGGACTGACAAGCAACAATTCAGCAGCAGTTCCGAACAATACCGTTATTTCAGCAACGGATACCACTGCCTATAAACAGGAGTCCAAAAGTGGTCCTGTTACCCAAAATCGGAGAAGAAGAAATATTGTAGTAGCAGACGATGGAAAAATATCTGAAACAGATATTAAGGATGGCATGGTTCAAAACAAAAATGTCAAGATTGTGATGCAACCCGACTTTGTTATCTCAATTTTCAACAAAGATTCAGTCGATTACAACAGGTTGCAGTATTACAACATGGAAATCGAATCGCTCAATACCAAGAACAACAACGATCCCTTCCTGATTATTTCCAACAAACCGTTTGCCTACCAATCCATTCATAAAGAGACATTTAAAAATTTACTTGAAGTCTGGAACAATGAGATTTCAAACAATAAGAAAAATTCCAATGCCTATCTCAACAGAGGCATCATTCTGGAACAATCTGAAAACTTCAATGGCGCCATCCGCGATTTTTCCAAGGCAGTCGATTCGGATAACCGGAATCTGCTGGCATACTTTTGCCGCGCCAACTCCAGGGCCAAAATGGTCGATGTGATTCGTTCGGAGGGCTCTCTTCCTGAGCCTGAAATTCTTACCATGAACGGTAGGAAGAGTAGCATCGAAACCAAGACAAATGAAGTGAAAATTCTTGATTATGAAGACATTATAAAAGATTATGAATCCATATTGTACATGAATCCCAATTTTATATTTGCCTGGTTCAACATGGCCAATACGAAGGTAAAAAAACGGGATTATCTGAATG
This sequence comes from Prolixibacteraceae bacterium, assembly GCA_036170635.1. GTDB lineage: Bacteria > Bacteroidota > Bacteroidia > Bacteroidales > Prolixibacteraceae > CAINVV01. Next base: position 2,328 of record JAVHPO010000058.1, read on the forward strand.
CCATCAATGATTACACGAAAGCCATCTCGATGGAACCGGATTTCAGCGAAGCCTACTTTAACAGAGGACTGACACGTATCTATATGAATGATCTTGAAGGCGGAGCCCTGGATCTCAGCAGGGCAGGCGAATTAGGCCTTACAGAGGCATACAATGTGATCAAACGCTATTGTAATTGATGGGTTATGTCAAATCAACCTTTAGCTGAAAGACTCAGACCAGTCACCATCGATGATTTTATCGGGCAAAAACACCTGGTGGGAGACGGTGCTGTTATCCGGAAAATGCTCGCCTCCGGACGACTCTCATCTTTTATTCTGTGGGGACCTCCCGGTGTTGGCAAGACAACATTGGCAAAGATCATTGCCAACACCATGAATCGCCCCTTTTACATCCTAAGCGCCATCAATTCGGGAGTTAAAGATATCCGCGATGTCATTGAAAAGGCAAAGAACAATCAGTTTTTCAGCGCAAAAAATCCCATACTTTTTATCGACGAAATTCATCGTTTCAGCAAGGCCCAGCAGGATTCGCTGTTGGCGGCAGTCGAACAAGGTGTCATCACACTAATAGGAGCCACCACCGAAAATCCATCTTTCGAGGTAATTTCTCCCCTACTCTCCCGCTGTCAGGTATATGTTCTCAAATCGCTTGAAAAGGATGATCTGCTGATTCTACTTGACAGGGCCATACACACCGATATAGAACTTTCTAAAAAAGACATTGTTATTGAGGAGAATGAAGCGCTGCTTCGTTTTTCGGGTGGTGATGCCAGAAAGTTACTTAATGTTCTTGAGCTGGTTCTGAATGCCTCAGGAGAAGAGCAGATTGTAGTTACCAACGAAATGGTAACCGAACGATTGCAGGAAAATCTCGCGCTCTACGACAAAAATGGTGAAATGCATTACGACATCATTAGCGCTTTTATCAAGAGCATTCGTGGTGGTGATCCGGATGCTGCGGTCTATTACCTTGCCAGGATGCTGGAGGGCGGGGAAGATGTGAAATTTATCGCCAGACGGTTGCTGATTCTATCGGCAGAAGATGTTGGGCTTGCCAATCCAAATGCCTTGCTGCTGGCGCAAAGCACGTTTGACGCGGTTCATAAAATCGGCATGCCCGAATCGAGGATCATCCTTTCGGAATGCACCATCTACCTGGCCACTTCACCGAAAAGTAATTCTGCCTATTCAGCCATAGATGAGGCCTTGGCAGAGGTAAAACTTTCAGGGCACCTGCCGGTACCTTTGCACCTTCGCAATGCCCCGACCAAACTGATGAAAGATTTGGGATATGGTAAAGAATACAAATATGCCCACTCCTTTGAAGGCAATTTTGTAGACCAGGATTTTCTTCCAAAGAAAATCAAGGAAAAAAGATTTTACAAACCGCAGCAAAACCCTACCGAAGAAAAGATTCTGGAAAGACTACGGCTATGGTGGAAAACGAGATTCAGTTAGTCATACAAATGATAATCATATAGTTAATTGCTTATTTGGCGCTCATCTCAGCCTGTCATCCAAGCCAAAACCTGCATACAATACGGTTTCAACTTTTATTCGGATCATGGAAAAAAAGGGATTTGTCGGACATACAGCATACGGAAAAACCCACGAGTATTATCCTTTAATCTCAAAGAAAGAGTATACCAAACTATTCATGAAAGGGTTGCTCAAAAATTATTTTAGTAACTCTTTTCAGGAGATGGTCTCTTTCTTTGCCAAAGAGGATAAAATGAGCATAAGTGAGCTTGAAACGCTTTTACAGGAGGTCAAGAAAGATTTGGAAAGGGAAAAAAAGTAAAGCCATGGGCACAACAGTTATAAATTTTGTTTTTGAATCGGGTGTCAGCCTGATCATCTTCACATTGGTTTACTTACTGTTTCTCCGCAGGGAGACCTACTTCATGCTGAACCGGATCTATTTGATGGCAGCGGTATTATTCTCCCTCTTGCTTCCTTTCATTCATTTTCAAGCGAATAGCGCATTACCATCCGTTATGTTGGGCGAAGTCACTGTCACGGCCATGAGATACCAGAACCTATTGCAAACGGTGACCGTTTATGGGACCAGGTTATCCGGTACATTTGAGCAAACTATCCGGTCAATAGGGCTAATCAGGTTCATCTATCTTTCGGGGACAGCCTTTTTTCTCCTTCTGTTTTTATACCGGATATTGCAGATTACCTTGTTGATACTGCACAACGAAGGTGAACGAAAAAACGGGATCAGGATTGTGAAAATCGACCGCGATACTACCCCATTTTCTTTTTTCAATTTCGTTTTTATCAACAGGAATTATTTGGACAATCCCGGAATGAAAGAGATGGTTGCCCACGAAACCGAGCATGTCAGACAAGGGCACTCTTTCGATGTATTGATTTTAGAGTTGTTAACTATTTCACAATGGTTTAATCCTTTTATCTGGCTTTTAAAAAGATCGATCAGGGAGAACCATGAATTCCTTGCCGACCATGGCGTTTTAAAACCTGGTGTAAGCTCAGCTGCCTATCGATTGTTGTTGTTGGGCAGTTCTTTTGAGCAGCAACCAGTGATTGCAAATAATTTCAATTACTCCTTAACCAAAATTCGTATCAAAATGATAACTCAAATAAAATCATCCAAAACAGCTGCCTTGAAACTCTCGCTGGGACTTATGGTTACTGCCGCATTACTCATGAGTTTTGCCTTCGACAATGAGCGATACACCATTCAAGACAATACTTCTGTCAATCAACCAACTGAAACCACAGTAAGCAACCAACAAGAGACAAAACAAACAAAAGATCAGGTTTTTACGATTGTAGATCAGATGCCTGAGTTCCCTGGCGGAGAATATGCTTTAAGGACATACATCGGGAAAAATATCAAATATCCTGACGATGCCGTGAAAACGGGAATTCAGGGCAAAGTGTTCGTAAATTTTGTAATTAATAAAGATGGAAACATAGTAAACCCCAAAATTGTCAGAAGTGTCAGCCCCAGTATCGACAAAGAGGCGCTCCGTGTTATTGGCACTTTGCCCAAATGGACTCCTGGTAAAAATAAAGGCAAAATTGTGGCTGTTTCGTACACAGTCCCAATCAGTTTTAAATTAAAGTAATCCTCGGTTTTTATTCCGTTCCGGAATCACTTTCTTCCGGAACGGAATATTTTTTTTGAATTTTAACATAACATTGTGTTTGGTTTAACACAATTTAACTACTATCATAGTTGCACGACTAATTAAATAGTTCTATATTTGAATTGGCTTTACCTACCACCTTTTAAAACAAAGGGAACTTAACCAATTCTTTTAACATGTTTAGAATATTGAAAATATCAGTTCTGATTTTTCTGCCATTTTATTCATTTGCCCAGAAAATCGGGCAGCTAAATCAAAACCGTCAGAACAGCAAAGAATTGCATGAAATTGATTCATTACTATTAAAGAATGAATCTGATCCCAATCTTTACCTGAAACAGGGAATTATTCTGGAAAAAGAATACAAATATTCAAAAGCTCTGAAATCTTTTGAAAATGCCTACCTGTTCGACTCTACCAACACAATCATTATCAGTGAACTTGCTGAAACGAATAACAATCTCGGAAATTACCGTCAGTCACTTCCTTACTTTAAAAAGCTATTTGAACTTGATACTTTAAACACAGTTAATGCAATCAGGCTATCCAGGGCATTTTTTAACATCAGGAATTACCAGGAACCTTATCAAATTCTTCTCAGCGTTTATCAGCGCGACAGTAGCAATGTTTATGTTAGCAAACAACTCGCATTTTCGGCCATGCGAACCGGAAACGACAGCCTGGCCATTGAACTTTACAGGAGAATTATCCCCCTAAATCCAACAGACCTGAACAACTACACCAACCTTGCCTCTCTCTACCAAATGCAGAACTTGTATGATCAAGCAGTTGAAACACTTGAGAGTGGAATATCTGTCTTCCCTGGTGAGCCCCTTCTTCTCAACAGGCTTGGAGAGCTGCATTATTCCAAAAGAGTCTACAAAAAAGCAATTGTACCTTATGAAAAGCTTCTTGCAACAGGGGATTCCTTACCTGGTGTGATCAAAAATCTTGGGATCAGCTATTATTATGAAAAGGAGTACAAAAAAGGGATCGAATTGCTTGAAAAGAGTCTGACGCTCGTACCCAATGATCCGGTAGCCGGCCTTTTTACAGGGATCTGCTACAAGAATCTGAAAGATATCAAACAGAGCCTCGCCTATCTGAATTTTGCCGCCAAAATTGGGATACCTTCCTATATGTCAGATATATACAATCAATTGGGCAATATCTATACCGAAATGAAAGTGTACGGAAAGTCAGTTGAGTTTCTTAAAAAAGCTTATCAACTGGATTCAACCAAAGTCGATATCCTATTTAAAATAGCCAACAACTATGATCTATGGCTAACAAAAGACAAATCCCAGGCGCTTCGGTACTACAATGCCTATTTAAAATCAGAAAAAGAGAAAAGTGATTACCATCGGCAACTTACCAAATATGCCATGGAACGAAAGCAAAAAATAAAGAAGTAAATGAACAATATCTTTCAATCCTGTAATATTATCGCAGCATTACAGTCATATTTATGCGGCTCATTCGTACCCTGATTTTGTAACAACCCGGCCTGTAACATAGTGAAATATTTTATTAATCCCTTTCAAAATTAAACAAGATGACGAAAAAAAACCGAAGCCTAAAGACAGCTATTTGCATTTGCAGCTTACTAATCAGTATTACGCTTTTCTCCAATCGCCTACTGGCATCCTCTCCATTGGGAAAATATCAGGTCAGAGGAGTTGTTACCGAGGCAGAATCAGGTAAAACAATACCTTATTCCACAATTACTGTTCAAAATAACAAAGGCATCATCAAACGTCTGGCAAGCGACGTAAACGGCAAATTTGATTTTACCGTCGATTCCATCGGAAAGTATGTTATTGTAATACAATCGATTGGATTTCAATCAAGCAGAAATAGCATCAGCATTGATGCAAAAACTACCAGGACAGAGCTTGGAACTATAAAACTATTGACCGGAAGCGAAAAAATCGGAGAGGTTGAAGTGGTTGCCCAGAAACCGCTGGTAAGGACAGAGGTGGATAAAATCATCTATAGTATTGAAGCCGATCCGGAAGCAAAAACCACAAATGCCCTCGAAATGCTGCGAAAGATACCGCTTGTAACGGTTGATGGAGAGGACAATATTCAAGTCAAAGGTGCTTCAAACTTCAAAATATTATTGAACGGCAAGAACTCCTCCATGTTGTCATCGAATCCCAAAGATGTATTAAGAAGCCTGCCGGCGAATACCATCAAAGACATTGAAGTTATCACCAATCCCTCCTCTAAATATGAAGCAGAGGGCACCGGAGGGATTATCAATATCATCACCACCAAAAAACAGCTGGACGGTCTGATGGGAAGGGTAAATGCCGGAGTTGATACACGGGGAGGTTATAGCGGGGGACTCTATGCAACCTCAAAAATCAAAAAATTCGGATTTTCCCTCAATTACTCACTCAACAAATTTATTCAGCCGACAAATGAAAGCTATTCGAACCGCGAAAATTTGTTGAGTACAACCAACAGATATTCTGAATCTTCGGGATTCAGCAATTACAATGGCACTTCCAAAATGGCTATGGGAGAGGCAAGTTATGAAATAGATTCCCTAAATCTTATTAGTCTTTCATTCTGGGGGTATACAGGTGATTATACGTCAAAAGGAGAACAGTCAACACGTGATTTTGATGTAAACAATACGCTTTCCAGACAGCTCAACAACCTATCAAATTCGACAAACAGCCGAGGAAGTCTCTCCGGCAACATAGATTATCAACGCACTTTTAAAAAGCCGGATAAATCATTTACTGTATCCTATAAACTTGACAGATCACCCATGAATACGGACGGTGAGAACGAAATAAACGGAATACTCAACTACAGCTCCTACCGCCAACGATCTGCCAATGATGCTTCCGGTACCGAGCACACTTTTCAACTTGATTATTATGATCCACTGACAAAGATGCACCAGATCGAAAGCGGGGTTAAATATATTTTAAGGCAAAACATTAGTAATTCGAATATTCTTCGTTATGATGCAACACAGAACGAGTGGATCCAGGATATAGCCCGGAATAACAAGCTTGACTATGACCAACATATTTTTGGGGTCTATGCGGGATATGTAATAAAATTAAAGAAGGTTAGCATCAAAACGGGCTTAAGGGCCGAAGGGACTTTTAATGATGGATATTTTAGTTCAGTCAAGGATACGACATTTAAAAACAGGCTGTTCAATATTATTCCTTATGTAACTATCTCAAAAAATTTGAACAAGGGTCAGAATGTCAAATTATCGTATACACAAAGGCTTTCCAGACCAAGTATTTACTATCTGAATCCATATATCAACGATACGGATCCATTAAATATCAATTATGGCAACCCGAATCTCGATGCGGAAGTCTCACATACTTTCGACCTTTCATACGGAAAATTCTCAAATAAATACAACATTAACCTTAGTTTGAATGGCGCCCTGACGAATAATTCAATCGTATCGCTGCAAACAATTAACGCTTCAGGCGTAAAGACAACTACCTATAAAAATATTGGCAAAAACCAAAATTTCGGTGGTTATCTATATGGTTCCCTCAGGCCAAACAGCAAGTTCACTATCAGTACCAATGTCGCGATCAGATACTCCATTCTCGAAAGCAATGATGGCCGCAACCTTAAAAATGAGGGATTCTCCTACAACGGGTCACTCAATATGCGTTATACACTTTGGAAAAACGGTTCTATCTCAGGTTATTGCGGAATTTACTCACCAAGTATCATGCTCCAGGGGAAATCCTCTATGTTCTGGTTTACAAATATCAATGCATCGCAGGAATTATTCAAAAAGAAATTCACCGCGTCACTTTCTGTATCTGATCCATTCAGAAGCAAAGTCAAGTATGAATCTTCCATTAACGATCCAACATTTAATCAGAAAAGTACTTACTTATACTCGAATAGGATGATAAGGGTGAACCTCTCCTACCGGTTTGGACAGATAAAGGGTGAAATCAAGAAGGCAAAACGCGGAATTAAAAACGACGACGTTAAAAGCGGTGAAAGCGGTACAGGAGGAACGCAAAGTACTCAGCAATAATTAAAATACATTGTAGCTTAATCAGCTGATATCCTGAATATCATATGGTGTTTCCTGATAGACATAGTAATTGAGCCAGTTCATAAAAAGGAGGTTGGCATGGGATCTCCAACTCAGAATTGGCCTTGATTCCGGATTGTCGTGAGGGTAATAATTCTTTGGCACCTCAATTGGCAGACCTTTTTCCGAATCACGTTTGTACTCTCTGTCCAAAGTTCTAAGGGAATATTCTGGATGTCCGGTGACAAATATTTGCTTGCCATTTTCGGCAATGGCCATGTAAACACCTGCCTGATCTGAAACAGAGAGAATTTTAACGCCTGGAGCGGCGGCAAAATCCTTCGCTTTCAATTCGGTATGCCTGGAGTGAGGCGCCCTGTAAACATCATCAAAGCCCCTGAAAAGAGGAAGTTTCTTGTCGGTTACAGTATGGTCAAATACACCAAACATCTTCTTACCCAAAGGATATTTGGGTATTCCATAATGGTGGTAGAGTCCGGCCTGAGAGGCCCAACAGATAAACATGGTAGAAGTAACATGCTGATGGGCCCAGTCGAATATTTCGCGGATCTCGTCCCAATAATCTACCTCTTCAAACGGCAAGTGTTCGACAGGTGCACCGGTGATGATCATTCCGTCAAACTTCTTCTTTTTAATCTGGTCGAAGGTCTGATAGAAAGATTTTAGGTGATCTTTTGAGGTATTTTTTGGGGTATGCCCCTCAATCTGCAAAAAATCAATCTCTATTTGAAGCGGAGTGTTGGAAAGCAACCGAAGCAGATCTGTTTCGGTTGCAATCTTCAATGGCATCAAATTTAGAATCACGATCTTTAACGGACGAATATCCTGATGCTCGGCCCTTGTCTGGTCGATCACAAAAATATTCTCTTCTCTCAATAAATCGATGGCAGGTAATCCATCCGGCAGATTTAAAGGCATAACTCAAAATTTTAATGGTTCAAAAATAACTTAAATCTTTGCCAAAGCTTGTTCAAAATCGGCAATAATGTCGTCGATGTGCTCGATTCCGACCGAAACCCTAAGTTGGGAAGGAAGTACACCTGCTTGCAATTGCTCCTTATCACTCAATTGGGAATGGGTTGTTGCCGAAGGCTGGATAATAAGGGTACGCACATCGCCAACATTGGCCAGATGGCTTACCAACTCAAGATTGCTCACAAGCTGTATGGCATTCTCCTTGCTTCCTTTCAGAACAAACGAAAGCACGGCGCCGGCGCCTTTTTTGAGGTATTTGCTGGCAAGTGCATGGTTCTCGTCGGATTTTAAACCTGGGTAGAGCACAGTTGCAACTTTTGGATGATTTTGCAACCACAAAGCCAGTTTCTCAGTATTCTGGACATGACGTTCAACCCTTAAAGAGAGCGTTTCCAAGCCCTGAATCAATTGAAAGGAGTTGAAAGGAGAGATCGCCGGGCCATAATCGCGAAGACCTTCTACCCTCGCCCTGATGATGAAAGCGATATTTCCAAAGGGACCATCCGCACCAAACACTTCCCAGAATTTCAATCCATGATACCCTTCTGAAGGCTCTGTGAATGCAGGATACTTGCCATTTCCCCAATTAAAATTGCCACCATCCACGATGACCCCGCCAAGTGAGGTTCCATGACCGCCAATCCACTTGGTGGCAGATTCTACCACAACATTGGCGCCATGTTCCAACGGACGGAAGAGCGCACCGCCGCAACCAAAAGTGTTGTCAACGATCAGAGGAAGGTCATGTTTTTTCGCCAATTCAGCAAATTTCTCAAAATCGGGAATGTTAAAACTTGGATTTCCAATGGTTTCAAGATAGATGGCTTTGGTCTTGTCATCTATTAGTTTTTCGAAATTTGCCGGATTCAGATCTTCTGCAAACCTGGCCTGAATACCAATTTTCTTAAAGGTAACTTTGAACTGGTTGTGTGAACCACCATAAAGGTAAGGTGATGTTACAAAATTGTCACCTGCACCGGCAATATTGGTAATGGCAATGAATTGCGCCGCATGTCCTGAACTTACAGCCAATGCTGCAACTCCTCCTTCCAGGGCAGCTATTCTTTTTTCAAAGACATCTGTGGTCGGGTTCATCAGTCGGGTATAGATGTTGCCAAATTCCTTCAAACCAAAAAGATTGGCTGCATGTTCGGAGTCTTTGAAAACGTAGGAAGTGGTCTGATAAATTGGAACAGCTCTTGAAAGAGTGTCCTGATCGGGTGTGTGGCCTGCATGAACCTGCAGCGTTTCGAATTTTTGTTTTTGAGTACTCATGGTAATGGATTTAAATTGATTATTGACTTAAATATTTGTTTTTACTTTTCAAAAAATTCACGGTGTATTGCCTTGACAGCAGCAGTTCTGTCAGACAATTGGACCAGATAATAACTGACAATGGGTGAGGCTCCGGAACAACTCATCACCACATTAATGCTTTCGGAGGCCAGGGCAGTAAATATTCTCGCTGCGATACCATAATTGTCTGTAATGCCATGACCAACAGCAGCCACAATAGCTATGTCATCCTCTATTTGCAGTTTACCGACCGCAGAGAGTTCAATAGCGCTCACAACGGCAAAGGCGTTTTGGAGATCTTTTTTAGCAAGAAGAATGTTGATTGAAATCTGTGAGGTCAAAACAGAACTGATGTTGATACCCGCAACGTGCAGTGCTGTGGTTACCTTGGCCAAAATACCCGGCTTGAGTCCTACTCCGGGACCTTTCAATTTCAGCAATCCAAAATCATCACTGTAGGTCACACTCTTGACCACTCCGGTCAAAACTGATTTTTCACGACTGATAATGGTCAGGGGTTTAGCAACATCCAGCGTGCTATAGATATTGAAGATACGAACTGCAATATGGGGATCGATAAGGGGTTCAACCGTCCTTGGGTGCAAAATTTTAGCTCCAAAATAGGCAAGTTCCGCCGCCTCATTGTACGACAGTTTTTCGATCAGAACCGGGTTGCTTACCAGTTTCGGATCTGAACTGAGAAAACCATTTACATCTTTCCATATATCCAGAGAGGAGGCTCCCACACATCTAGCCAGGGCTGCAGCGGCATAATCGCTGCCTCCCCTGCCGAACAAGGTGGTTTTCTGGTCTTGCGAGACCCCGTAAAAACCAGGAACAACGAAGATTACCTCTTCGCTCAGCGACTCCCTCACCCTGCTTGTTGAGAGGTAAAAATCAGCAGTTGCATTCCCAAATTCACCATCCGTAATCAATCCGATAGTTTCAGGAAACGTAATTTTTGATTCCAGATTTTGAGAGTTCAGTATCCCGTTCAGGAAAATTGCTGACAATCGCTCTCCATATGAAAGCACGTGGTCTTCAAGGGCTTTTGAGGCATCACCGGTAAGTGCGATTCCCACCAGATAATTTTTCAGTTCATCCAACTGCTCCTGAATCAATTTTATAGTTTTTGACCTCAGTTCAGTATCCTGAATGAAATAGTTCAAAGAGTCTATTTTAAGATCATAAAGGTATTGTACACTCCTAGCTGCCACTCCTTCATCGTGACGGGCTTTTTCCAGTGCATCGACCAGATAATTGGTCACCCCGTAAAATGCGGAAACGACAACAATCAACGGTTGATTGTAATTTTTTACTACTTGAACGATGCGGCGAATCTCTTCGTTGCTTCTAAGATTTGATCCACCGAATTTCACTACAATTTTTGGCATTGTATAAAATTAAAGATGTAAAACTTGCTGAATTGGTCTTTTCAGACAGGGATTGGAAAGCCTTCAAACAGGAAAAAGCCCGAGAGAAGGCTATTGCATAGACATAGACATGGTGCGCATAGAAGAGAGAATGCCGTTGCAAACACAACATGGCTGTTGGGTCTTTGTGACATTTTTAACATCTGTGTAAATCAATCCAATCATCTTGCGCGAATAATTTTTACCGTTTGCAAACATAAACACTCCAAATCACAATTCCAAATGTTTTTGAATCATTCTAAATAATTTTTTTGTTAAATTTTAAATACTGTTACATTTTGTTTTTTTATCCTGTTATGGCAATGTCATTAAGTTAAGAAAAATTTAAGCGACTTTCAACAGATTGCTTCTCCGCCAACCGGCGGATCGCAATGACGGTCGCTGGTTGTTCAGTTGGATGAGGCGAGGGGTGGGCGAAAACTGACCACAAATAGTGATTTCTGTGCCACCCCTCGCCTCATCCAACGCCCCCATGCGGCATTCGTCTTTGCGAGGAGGAACGACGAAGCAATCTATTGATTATATGTGAATTACAAATTTATACTTTCTTAACTTAATGACATTGCCCGTAAGGGACGGGATATTTTGAGGTAAAGTCCTTTTAGAAAACTGTATTTGTGTAGCTTTGCAAGTAAAATCTAAATGTATTACCATGAAAAAATATTTTAGCCTAGCGATTATCTCTCTTCTTAGCATCGGATTCTGGTCATGCCAGGCCGAAATCAGGAGACCTGACGTTCAGATTATACCTATGCCAGCCTCCCTGACCAATATGGAGGGAACATTTTCCATTGGATCCCAGACCAAGATTCTGATCAACAGTGAAAATAAGGAGATGCAAAAAGTATCATCTTACCTGACTAGTCATTTGGAAGATTTTTACCAAATTAAAAGCAAGATAACTTTTTCAGGAGCTCCCGAAAAGAAAACCATTTTCATCAAATTAAATACGGGACTTTCCATTTCGAAAGAGGCATATAACCTGGTGGTATCACCAAAAGGAATCATGCTGGAATCCCCCTCTCCAAATGGCTTGTTCTATGGCATTCAAACATTGTTACAACTGATGCCACCCATCAAACAAAAATTATCGGAAGTAGTTGTTCCTGCTGTCGTAATCAGGGATACGCCCAGGTTTGCCTGGAGAGGTTTGCACCTGGATGTTGGCCGTCATTTTATGCCAAAAGAGTTTATTTTAAAGTACCTGGATTACATGGCAATGCATAAGTTTAATACTTTTCACTGGCATCTGACCGAAGACCAGGGTTGGCGAATTGAAATCAAAAAATACCCAAGACTTACCGAAGTAGGATCCATCCGGAAAGAGACACTGGTTGGCCATTACGGAAGCAAGAACTATGACGGCACTCCTGTCGGTGGATTTTATACGCAGGATGATATCAAGGAGATTGTGGCCTATGCTACCGATCGTTTTATTACAGTCGTTCCGGAAATAGAGATGCCAGGCCACGCATTGGCTGCGTTGGCAGCATACCCGGAGTTGGGATGTACCGGGGGACCATACGAAGTAGGTACAACCTGGGGTGTATTTGACGATGTTTATTGTGCCGGTAACGCAAAGACAGATACTTTTCTCATGAATGTTTTGAAAGAGGTAATCCCGCTATTTCCGGGAGAATATTTTCACATTGGCGGTGATGAATGTCCCAAGACACGCTGGCAAAAATGTCCATTGTGTAAAGAAAGAATGAAGGCGGAAGGACTTAGATCAGAGAATGAACTACAAAGCTTCTTCGTTCAGCGGATGGAAAAATTCTTAAATGAAAACGGAAAAAAATTGATCGGTTGGGATGAAATCCTTGAAGGCGGTCTGGCTCCCAATGCCGCTGTTATGTCGTGGAGAGGTGAGAAAGGGGGAATTGCTGCCGCCAAAGAGCATCATTTCGTCGTAATGACGCCCGGTGAATACTGCTATCTTGATCACTACCAAGCTGATCCAAAAGGTGAGCCACTGGCAATCGGCGGATATCTGCCTCTTAAGAAAATTTACAGCTATGAACCCGTTCCTGCCTCTCTTTCTGATGAGGAGTCCAAATATGTGATGGGCGCCCAGGGAAATGTCTGGACTGAGTACATGAAAACGCCGCAACAGGTCGAATACATGGTATATCCGCGTGCAGCGGCATTGGCAGAGGTAGTTTGGTCGCCAAAAGGACCTAAAGATTTCGAAAATTTCAAGAGTCGCCTGATGAGGCTTACTAAATTTTATGATATACTTGGTATAAATTACTGTAAAGCAGAGTTTAAACAATAAAAAAAAGCCGGCAAAACCGGCTTTTTTTTATATCTTTTGGATCGTTATTTAACGCTGATCACCAAAACTTTTGACAAGCTCCAGAACTCAGCCTGGTTAAGAATTACAAGATTATCGGCAGTTTTCACTCCTTCAATTTTATACGAGCTGGCAGGATGTGTACTGATCACAGTTGCTTTCTTCTTCATGATTGGAATAGAGGTAACTTTAGTAATGTCAACTTTGGTCATCAAAGACTTGTCGATATTGCTGTTCACGTCTTTCGCAGTTCCAAGGAAACCCTCTTTTTTGATGATGCCCTTTTCTTTAAGTTCTTTGACAGTACCAATGATGAAATAGGCTGTGTTTAACTCAGCTGTCTTCTCCTCAATCACCTTTTGTTTGTCCTTGTTCTCATTGCTAAGATTGGTAACATTGGTATTCAAACTGGTAACCTGCGTATTCAGGTTTTCAACCTTGATATTCATTTTGCTTAGTTCTTCTTTCAAACTGGCAATCTGTCCGTCCTTTTCAGTAATTTGACTATTAAGATTTTTGATCATCAGCTCAAGTTCAGCAACATGCTTGCCTGATTTCTTCAGCTTTGCAGAGAGATCGGCAACCAAAAGCCTGTTTTTCTGCAACAAAGAGTAGATGTAATTGATATCGCTTTGAATTTGCTCTTTGCGGTCACCTTTTACTTCAAATCCACCTTTGGCAGTTTTGTCGATAATCTTCTCCTTTTGCTTGATAGAATCAAGATTTGATTGAATTGAATTGAATGCATCAACAAATTCTACCAGATTGGCATCTTTTGAACTACCTGCCATCATCAGGCTGTCATTTTTAGCCTTAAGTCTTTCAATCTCCTTACGATTACAACTGGTTGTACTAATTACAACGCCAATAAGTAACAAATAAATAACTTTTCTCATTTCTGCTTTTTTTAAATTATATAATCCCCTCCATTAATAATCAAAACCTGACAAAATTGACTCAATTTTGAAGAAGAATTGTTACATAACTATCTGAATTAATTACATAGTTCACACATTCCCACCACTTCAAAAAAGTACAGTGCAAATTTACGAATAAAAATGCAAAATTCCATCACATCATAAACTAATATAGGAAAATGATCAACCAAACCAGGCTGATCTACCGTGAAGTATGACAATACTTATTCACTCCATGGAGGATTCATGTGCTAGCATCTGTTTAATTTCATTGAAAATGACTGAGGTCTTTCTGACAGATACCGGGACTTTTGTTCCACTCTTGAGGAGAACGTAACTCTCTCCCGATTTAACAAATTTGCGGATGTAGTAGATATTGACAAGATAGGATTTATGGGTCCTATAGAATTGACTCTTAGGCAAATAGGATTCCAGCTCCTTCAAGGATTTTGAGACGACAAATTCCCTCTTTGCATGGGTAAAAATTGTTGCATAGGACTGATCTGCAATTATATACTCAATATTTCTGGTGTTTTCCATGACGAAACCACTATCCACATCAAATATCAGGTTCTTACCAGGCACCTCGGCTGTACCCAAAATGTTGATCCGGTCTTCCAACTCAAGCTGTTGCTGTTCCTGCCGGATCATTTTCTCAACTTTCTTGACAACATTCTGTAAATCAACGAAATTAACCGGCTTCAAAAGATAGCCGGCTACAGATTTGTTGATAGCGTCTATGGCATACTGATCGTGCCCTGTAACGAGTACAATTTTTGTTTTTTGGGAAAGCTGGTGGTCGAAAATCTCCAATCCGTTACCATCGGGCATTTCAATATCAAGAAAGACCAAATCCGGACTTGTACGTTTAATCAATTCGATACCATCAGCCAGATTCATGGCTTTTCCAACAACTTTTAGCTGAACGGAAGTAAAATTATCCAGCAGATAAGATAGGAGGTTCAGGGCAAGTAATTCATCATCGATAACAACAACTGATAGCATAACGATTAAGGGTTAAGGTTATGAACGGCCAAAAAGAACGATAACTTTTGAAGGTTGGTTAACAAAGATGAGAAAATATTGTTATAATTCCAAGTTTTTGTATATATTATTGATACATAAGCCTTCTTCGCTCTTTCAACTCATCGTTTGATATGTAGTCATCATACTCAGTAATTTTATCAATGATTCCATTGGGTGTCAACTCAATGACCCTGTTGGCTACGGTTTGGATAAACTCGTGGTCATGAGAAGCCATCAGAATATTTCCTTTGAAAGTGATCAGATTGTTGTTAAATGCCTGTATTGACTCAAGATCAAGATGGTTGGTCGGATTGTCAAATATCAGAACATTTGCATTTTTCAACATCATTCTTGAAATCATGCACCTCATCTTCTCCCCTCCCGAAAGAACCCGTGTCTTTTTATAGACCTCCTCACCTGAGAAAAGCATTTTACCCAGATAACCACGTAGATATATTTCGCTGGAATCGTCTGAGAATTGCATCAACCAATCAACCAGGCTCAAGTCGTTCGTGAAAAAGTTGGAGTGATCAAGCGGCAAATAGGAATGCGTTATGGTTTGGCCCCAATGATAGGTTCCCGAATCGGGCTGATCATAACCATTGATGATCTCGAAGAATGCCGTCATTGCCCTTGGATCTTTGGACAAGAAGACAATCTTATCATCTTTTTCAACATTGAACTCCAAATCCCTGAACAGGACTTCCCCGTTAACACTCTTTGTTAATCCTTTGATTTCCAAAATTTTGTTGCCTGTTTCGCGGTCCGGAAGGAAGATGATCCCTGGATATTTTCTTGTGGAGGGTTGAATCTCGTCGACATTGAGCTTTTCAAGCATCTTCTTGCGGCTGGTAGTTTGCTTCGACTTGGCTACGTTGGCGCTGAACCGGGAGATGAACTCCATCAATTCTTTCCGTTTTTCCTCAGCTTTCTTGTTCTGGGCCTGTTGCTGGCGCAGTGCCAGCTGACTTGATTGGTACCAGAAGCTGTAATTTCCCGCAAAAAGCTGAACTTTTCCAAAATCTATGTCCACCGTATGGGTACAGACCGAATCCAGAAAGTGCCTGTCGTGGGATACGATCAGAACGGTATTGTCATAGTTGGCAAGATAATTTTCAAGCCACATAACTGTTTCAAGGTCAAGGTCATTGGTTGGCTCATCCAGTAACAGATTATCCGGTTTTCCGAAAAGGGCCTGTGCCAGTAAAACGCGGACCTTCTCCTTTCCACTCAGCTCTTTCATCAATCGATGATGGTACTCTTCCTTGATTCCAAGACCGCTCAAAAGGGCAGCGGCATCACTCTCAGCGTTCCAGCCATCAATTTCCGCAAACCGCTCTTCCAGCTCGGCGGCCCTTAACCCATCGGCCTCAGTGAAATCAGTTTTGGCATACAGAACATTCTTCTCATTGAGAATGTGCCACAACTCCTCAAAACCCATCATTACAGCATCAATCACCGGATGCTCCTCATAACCATAGTGATCCTGTTTCAGTACCGAAAGACGTTCGCCGGAACCAAGGAGGATTTCACCTTTTGTCGATGCAAGATCTCCTGCAATAATTTTAAGCAGGGTCGATTTTCCGGCACCATTGGCTCCGATTACCCCGTAGCAGTTACCCGGGAAAAATTTTAAACTCACATCCCGGAAAAGTGGTTTCTTGCCAAACTGGATGGAAAGATTTGAAACTGAGATCATTTTTGTACTATATTATTTACGCGAAAAACTGAAAAATTACGGACTGCAAAATTACATATTTTAAACTGAATATTTATTGATTTTTGTCTCTATTGAAAAGGTGAATTTCCGGAATGGAAATTCATTCCTCACATGCTTTGCATCCATTGGCAGTATTTCATAATCTTTTGTAAATTTGTGAACGCAAAAACCGAATAAAACATATGGATTTCAAAGATCTTGCCCAAAGGAGATATTCAGTCAGGAGTTATCAATCAACGCCTGTTGATCGTGAACTGCTTTTGAAAGTACTTGGGGCTGCCCTGCTTGCGCCTTCTGCCGTAAATTTTCAGCCATGGAAATTTGTTGTTGTGACTGACCCGGAGCTCCTTTCCCAGCTTCACAGTTGTTATCACCGCGAATGGTTTAAAACAGCGCCGGCTTGTATTGTCGCCATTGGTGATCATGACAAGGGATGGCACCGACCTACAGATGACAAGGATTATACTGATATAGATGTAGCCATTGCCATTGATCATCTTATGCTGGCAGCAACAGAAATAGGTTTGGGAACCTGCTGGATCTGCCACTTCAATGCAGAAAAATGTGCAGGGATTTTTGATCTTCCTTCAAATTTTGAGCCCATTGCCATGATTCCGATCGGTTATGCCAATTCTGATATTGTGCCCGAAAAGAAACGGAAAACTTTGGATCAAATGGTGTTTTGGAACAAATTTGAACCGTAAATCAGCCTACAATTTGATAAGTATCCTCATCCCTGGCAACAGGGAATTTTTCCCTGAACCTGTTTAACTCTTTCAATGACAGGGAAGAAGTTGCAGACACTCCAGATTCGTTAGTCATGTCACACATAATCA
>JAVHPO010000058.1:20023-24047 GCA_036170635.1 Prolixibacteraceae bacterium
TTGGGATTTATTACCATGCTTTCCCCAAGGTAGGCTATTCCCATTCCATCAATTCCTGTGCGGTTGATACATGCTACATAGAGCTGATTTTCAATGGCCCTGGCCTTTGTCAATGTTTGCCAAACCAGATTTCTCTTTTCCGGCCAATTGGCAGTAAACAGGATCAAGTCGGCATCCTTAATCGAGCGGCACCAAACCGGAAAACGAAGATCGTAACAGATGAAGAGTGCAATTCTCCATCCTTCATATTTGACAATCACTTTTTTGTTTCCGCAATCAAAATAGTGGTGTTCGTCACCCATCGAAAACAGGTGCTTTTTGTCATAGCACTCTATCTTCCCTGATGGCATTACAAAAAGAAAACGGTTGTACAATTGATCGTTCTCTTTGATGATCAGGCTTCCGGCGATAGCCGAACGGCATTTATTTGCCCAGGATACCATCCAGGTAACACTTTCTCCCTCCATGGTTTCTGCCAAATCACTGGCATTCATCGAAAAACCGGTGGTAAACATCTCCGGAAGGAGAATTATATCTGTTTCACCGGCAAGTGGTTCAAGCAATTGATCCAGTTTCATTCTGTTCGAAACCGGATTTTCCCAAACCACATCAAATTGAACCAACGAAATCCTAAGCAGATCCATGATTGAATGTTATTACTATCTGAAGTTAATCCAAATCGTCCCCATAATTCATCCCTTCGGGATTTTTTCCAATGATACCATGGTCTTTATACCATTGTCTGATCCGTTTCAAATCCGCCTGAAGATCGTCTGTTAATTCAATCTTATCGGTGTATCCAATCCGTCTGCGTCCCCAGTCGAAAAAGGCCACGTAAACCGGAATGTTTGCAGTACGGGCAATGGTATGGAAGCCGCCCTTCCATTTGGCAACCGGCTTGCGGGTACCTTCGGGCGCTATGGCCAGATGCATCACCTCCCGTTTTTCAAACTCAGAAATAATTTGCTTGACAAAACTTGCACCCTTAGAGCGGTCAACAGGAATTCCCCCCATCCAGCGGACGAAATAACCCAACGGCCAGAAGAAAAACTCCTTTTTAACCATGGTGTTGGATCTTCCGCCTACAGCCCTGTAATAAATAAAGGAGATGATAAAGTCCCAGTTGGAGGTGTGTGGTACGCCAAGCACAATGGCTTTGGGCTCAGGAATGACGCCACCAATCGCTTTAAATCCCATCATGCGTAACAACAACTTGCAAATGATTCTGACCATATTATGAAATAAACGATAATTAAAAATGAACCATCAAAGATTATTAATTCTGAACTGGAAATTTCAAAAATCACATTATACCAAATAAAATATTTGTTATAAATCTCCAAGCAAAGTTAATCAAAAATAGCCTTTCTACGGATCATGAAAAAATTTCGTAAGCATTCGTTGCCTACTGGTTTTTTTAATAGCCCGACGATCCTTTACATTGTACTCCTTCCGATTTCTTGTTACTTTTACCACGAAATCAAACCGACTGATGAATATTTATCCGGAAAACTTCGAAAATAAAATTGGCTTCGACAAGATCAGAGAGTTGTTGAGCAGTCGCTGTCTGAGCGAAATGGGAAAAGAGCATGTGGCAGACTGCAGCTTTACTTCTGATGCTGATCTGATTGAGAAACAGCTGGATGAGACAGTGGAATTTCAGAAAATCATCCGGGATGAACTCAATTTTCCAACCGGATATTTCATCGATATGCGGTCGGTTCTCCGAAAGTCAAAGATTCAGGGTACATTTCTGGAGGTTTTTGAACTGTTCGACCTGAAAAGATCGCTCGAAACCCTCCGATCTATTGCCAATTTCTTTAAGGAGAAGGAGCAGGAGCTTTTTCCGCGGCTTTATCTGGTTGTGAAAGGGATCCAGATCTATCCATTTCTTTATGACCGGATAGATCAGATTCTTACGAAATTAGGAACCATCAAGGACAATGCTTCGCCGGAGCTTGTGAAAATAAGGCGGGAGATTCTCTCCTTACAGGCGGGTATTTCGAAGATCATGGCCAAAATCCTCAAACATGCGCAGGCAGAAGGATTGGTCGAAAAAGATGTGACTGTCTCGATCCGTGACGGTAGGGCGGTCATTCCGGTTTTGTCGAGTAACAAGCGAAAGATGCGGGGAATTGTCCACGACGAATCCGCCACCGGACGTACCTCCTACATCGAGCCGGAGGAGATTGTCGAAACCAACAACCGTATCCGGGAGCTTGAATCGGCCGAACGCAGGGAGATTGTGCGGATACTCACAAAATTTACGGATGAACTGAGGCCCTATGCTGAAGACCTTGAAAGTTCGTATGAAATTCTTGGCATTCTCGACTTTATCCGTGCAAAGGGATTGTGGTCGAATGAGAGTAAGTCCGTCAAGCCCATGCTCAAGAATCTCCCCGAACTGAACTGGCTGGATGCCAGGCACCCACTGTTGGAACGAAATCTTGCCAGAGAAAAGAGGAAGATCGTACCACTTAATATCAAGTTATCGAAAGATGACCGCATCCTGCTGATCTCCGGTCCAAATGCCGGTGGTAAATCGGTCTGCCTGAAGACCGTAGGATTGCTTCAATACAGCGTACAGTGCGGACTGCCCATTCCTTTGCACCTGGACAGCGTAGTCGGCATTTTTGACAAAATCTTCATCGATATCGGAGATAACCAGTCACTCGACAACGACCTGAGTACATACAGTTCGCACCTGAGCGACATGAAGTTTTTTGTCAGAAACTGCAATCCAAAATCGCTGGTTTTGATTGATGAATTTGGTACAGGAACTGAGCCCATGCTGGGTGGCGCCATTGCCGAATCGATCCTGAACCGGATCAACAACCTGGAAAGTTACGGTGTCATTACCACCCACTATACCAACCTGAAGCATTTCGCTTCATCCGTACCCGGAATTGTCAATGGGGCGATGCTGTACGACTCCAACAAGATGGAACCGCTGTTTCAACTGCAAATTGGCAAACCGGGCAGCTCTTTTGCCTTCGAGATAGCCCGTAAAATTGGCCTGCCCGAAGATATCCTGCAGGAAGCAACAGATAAAATTGGCAAGGACCACATCGATTTCGACAAGCATCTCAGAGACATTGTCAGGGACAAACGTTACTGGGAGACCAAGCGTCAGAATATCCGGCAATCCGAGAAGAAACTGGAGGATCTCACCTCTACCTATGAAGAGAATTTATCTGAGGTAAAGAAATTGAGAAAAGAGATCCTCGACAAGGCCAAGAAAGAGGCCACGGAGATACTGGCTTCTTCCAACAAGATTGTGGAACAGACCATCCGGGAGATCAAAGAGGCATCTGCCGAGAAGGAGAAGACCAGGGAAGTGCGTAAAAAGCTGGAAGATTTCAAAGAGGTTCTCTCTGCCACAAAAGATTCTGAGGATGAGCAGATTGTCCGAAAGATGGAAAAGATCAGGCAGCGGGAGATCTCGAAGCGGGAGCGGCCACAACATGAAGAGCCAAGAAAAGCCGCAGTCGAAAAGCCTGTCAAAAAGGATGAGCCGGAAGTTGGTAGCTGGATTAAAATCAAGGGACAGGAAGCACCTGGTATCATCATGGATATCCATGGCGGCAACCTGGTTGTTGCCTTTGGTCAATTGAGGTCGGTGGTGAAGCGCGACAGGGTTGAACTCATCTCCCACAACGAGGTAAAAAAGACCAAAGAAAACTACTCCACTTCCCAAATCAACAGGGAGCTCAACGATCGGAAGCTCAATTTTAAACCCAGGATCGATGTACGCGGCATGCGCGCCGAGGAGGGACTTCAGAAGATTCAGGAGTTCATCGACGAGGCCATCATGGTGGATGCCCACGAACTGCATATCCTGCATGGAAAAGGGAATGGCATTTTGAGGGAACTGATCCGCGCTTACCTCAAAGCCGAACCTGCCGTAAAGAAATTCAGGGACGAGCATGTGCAGTTTGGCGGATCGGGGATTACGGTAGTGGAGATGTGAGGCTTGACTGAGATGACGGAGGGACGGAGAGACTGGGAGACTGGGGGACTGGGA
>JAVHPO010000059.1:0-1173 GCA_036170635.1 Prolixibacteraceae bacterium
GATTACAACCTGCCTGAGCGTTTTGAGCTGGAGTACATTGGCGCCGACGACAAGCGTCACCGTCCTGTGATGATCCATCGTGCCCCGTTCGGATCGATGGAGCGTTTCTGCGCGGTACTGATCGAACACACCGCCGGAAAATTCCCGATCTGGCTCACACCCGAGCAGGTTGTTGTGCTGCCCATCAGCGAAAAGTACAACGATTATGCGCAAAAAGTTTCAGAATATCTAAATAATTCCGATATTCGCACCGTCGTTGACGAGCGTAACGAAAAGATAGGCAGGAAAATCCGTGACAACGAAATGAAACGCATACCTTACCTGCTCATCGTCGGCGAAAAAGAGAGCGAAACTGAGACTGTGGCCGTTCGTCGTCAGGGTGAAGGCGATCAGGGTACTGTTTCTTTAATCGAGTTCAAAGAGATGATCCAAAAAGAGGTCAAATCTATTCTGGCAGAATTGTACAATTAGTCGGTATTAACTAAAAATAGGAGGATAAAGCCATAGCAGTTATCAGGACCAAGGGGCCAAGAGCTCCAAAAGAGGAAGAGAAATCATTGTTTCGGATCAATCACCAGATTCGCGTTCCGGAAGTAAGGCTTGTTGGCGACAATGTGGAGCCACAGGGTGTTTACAAAATCCAGGATGCTCTTCGGAAGGCCGATGAAATGGAGCTCGATTTGGTAGAGATTTCGCCCAACGCGGAACCGCCTGTATGCAGGATAGTTGATTACCAGAAGTTCATTTATGCGCAGAAAAAGAAGCAGAAAGAGCTGAAGGCCAAAGCCGTAAAGATCATTGTCAAAGAGATCAGGTTCGGTCCCAATACAGACGAACATGATTACAATTTTAAATTAAAACATGCCGAAAAGTTCCTTCAGGATGGTGCAAAAGTGAAAGCTTATGTATTTTTCAAGGGACGTTCGATACTTTATAATGAGCAAGGGGAGATTTTGTTGCTCCGCTTTGCCAACGCACTGGAAGATTTCGGAAAAGTTGAACAACTGCCGAAACTTGAAGGTAAGAGAATGACCATATTTATTTCGCCCAAAAAGAAAAAGTAATTTAAAACAGTTAGACAGAGATGCCTAAAATGAAAACGAATTCCGGCGCAAAAAAACGCTTGAAGCTGTCCGGTTGTTGAAGCATCAAAAGGAAACACGCTTACAAAAG
>JAVHPO010000060.1:0-5827 GCA_036170635.1 Prolixibacteraceae bacterium
TTACGTGTCAGGATCGATTCAACCATGACCACAGGATGGGGAATGGGCTCCGGAGCAGATATCTTTTTTGATTCGAGCCCGGTATTCAATCTCACCCCCGAAGCAGTTAGTCAGGGCAAGATCAAACCCATCGCCTGGTTCGATTCTGCCCAGCCGCTGCGAAGCGGATGGGCTTACGGTCAGGAATATTTGCTAAACGGAGTGGCCGCCTTCGAGGCAAAAGTCGGACAGGGGAAATTGTGCGCATTCGGACCTGAGATTACCTTCAGGGCCCAAACGTACAGTACTTTCAAATTGCTGTTCAACCAGCTCTATTCGGGTTATTAGGATCTTGCCGTAATTTTTAATCTGTAATTTTTAATTCATTTATCTTCCACCTTTATCTTCCACTCCCCGAATTCTACCGTGTATTGTTTTTGGTCGGGAGCGCCGGCTGCCAGACCCAGATCAATTGCTTTCCCAATCCCGGGAATTTGATTGGTTTGCCGTTTGATAATCCATGTCTGACCGTCGAGACTAATGTAGCCGGTAAAACGGTCGCCATGCCGCTCAAGACGCATCCAAATTGGGGTAGCGCTGTTTTCAGGAAGATTCTCACTGGCGGCCTTGTGCATGCATCCATTGCCAAATTCATCGTACTCGATCCCGGCACGGCCAGGTGTGCTGAACATCAATACCGAACCCAGGCTTCCCCTGTCGACATCGAAACTCTGACTGAGGTCGTTACGGACAAAAAGTCCCGACCGGTACCATTCGCTGGTGCGGGGTCCGAATGATTTGATCTTTACCGTGGCGATGAAATCTCCTTCCAGCTGCTTCAGATAGACCGTTGCATAGGCATCTTCGGCATGGTAGAAGTCCCATCCGCTTGCTTTCACGATGTATCTGTTCTCCTTTTGAACCACTTCTACACTGGCTGGTTTAGACTTTGGTGAAATATAGGTCAGTAATTTTTGTTCCGTTACCTTGAGCTCTTTGCATTTTAATACCTTTAAAAGTACCTCTTCACTGTTTCCAATGCGGATCCGGTAACTGCCGGCTTCGGGAGTTAGGTCAAAGCTTACCTCTTTCGATTCTTTTGCTTTAAAATTTGACGGTTTGGTTTTTACTTCTGTGCCATTGGCAAACAATTGAAGTGTAGGATTTACCTCCTTCTGCAAGAGATTGGTTGCCAGAGCTGATATACGAACACTTTCACCTGCGAGGATGCGCTCTTCGGAACATCGGATCTGGTCATAAGC
This sequence comes from Prolixibacteraceae bacterium, assembly GCA_036170635.1. Lineage (GTDB taxonomy): Bacteria > Bacteroidota > Bacteroidia > Bacteroidales > Prolixibacteraceae > CAINVV01. The sequence continues at coordinate 1,242 of JAVHPO010000060.1, forward strand.
CATATCGGGTTTTTCGCCGTTGACCTCAATAGTTTGGGGATTGGTTTCTCCGATGGAGAGCTCATGCCGGCCTGGTTCACTAACACGTAATTCAAATTCAATGGTACGCTTGTTGTTCCTTATGACAGGAAATGCCTTGTTTTCAACTATTTTTCGATCCAGATAGAGCGCCACCGGCGCGGCGCCTGAACTGCCCGTGTTGGTGACATCCGCAGTTATTTTGACAAGTGATCCGGCAACGATGGCACCCTCTACCGGCTTGTCATTCATGGTAATGTGCAAATTGGCGGAGCTGAGTTGTGGGTTCCCCTCGATAAACTGTTCCGGAGCCACAAGGGGCGGTTCTATTGAGAAATTGCCTGAATAATCGTTGTCAATTAGATAGGTGCCACAGGTCTTCATCTCTCCCTGTTCCAGATCGTAGTACAGGTTGTTGGTAACCGTCCAGTTACTCGACATGTTGTCGAACCAGAATGCCACATTGTCGCTGAAAAATCCGCGGTGAACCTTGTGGATCAGATTATGACTGACAGTCGAATGGAGGGTCATCCCGGTTACCACGATTACTCCGGCATCATCGGCATCTTGCTGAACATCCTCAAAATGGTTGTACTCCACCACACAATCTTCGGTCACCCCTCCTTCGAGGCCGCCGGCACCACAGTCGATGGTATAAGGCCTCCCTGATTTGGTAAAGTAATTGTGGGAAATCGTCGTATGCAGCGTGCCTCCTACACCCAAAGTAATGCCTCCTCCAAGTCCGCATTCTGAAAATTCATTGTGATCAATTTTGGTTTCCCGTGTGAGCTGATTCAATTTTCCGTTTTTCAAATCACCCGTACTGCTTACGCCAAGAGCCCCCTGTTCCAGACCGTTGAAGGTGTTTTTGAAGATGCGGGTCTGGAAGCAACCCTGACCAATCGACATGCCAACGCCGCTGCAAGCCCTTAACTCAGAATTGGCAAACTCACAATCGCTGGCATATTCGCAGGATATGGCGACACAGCCCGGGGTGGGTTCGTAGTGGTGCGGATAGTCGCGGAAGTTTTCTTTTGCCCCTTCAAAGATCAATCCATAAAATCTCAGGTTCCGAACTGGTTTATCTTCCGTCCCTTTTACCTGTACCAGTTGAGTGATCTGAGGTATCGATAGAGTAGCCTGGTTGGGGTTGGCCAAGCCTTCAGCAGGGATATAACTGATCTCTGCCCTGTTTTTGTCATAAAACCACTCGCCCGGGGCATCCAGCAGGGCTTTGATATTTTCGATATAGTATCGGGGAGGTACAACCAAAAGACCGTTGTTGCCGCCGGGGCCATCTTCCGCGTTTTTTAGAAAGGCAATTTGTTGTTTCTCATCAATCTTATCAATCGTGTTATAGGCAGTTCGCCAGCGGAGCAAAATGGCGATACGGTTATCCTGCATACCTTCCCATTTTTTGATATCTCCCGGTTTGTAAGGTATTTCGAAAGTTGAGGCCGGGGTTTTCCGTAGGGTGAAATAGCCGTGGTTGGGAGTCCGGGCCAGTGTTTGTTTCCTCCCGTTCATAATCAGTACAGGAACATCAGGATTCTTGACGGGAGCTTTCCAGACATTGTTTTTCCCCTTTATCCAACCGGTTACGGCTATTGCGCCGGAAATGACAGGCCTTTCACCCGGATAGGCCGAATAGGTGACATAATTGTCGCGCAGGTGATGCCACTCAAAAGCGCCTGAAGGGAGATTGGTTTCTACCCGTTCTCCACCGTCTTCAGCGTTAAAAAGAAGCGGACTCTGGAGTGTGTAAAACCCCTGACGGATGAATACGACAATGTCTTTCCCTTTCCCGAAAGGATAGGACGATCCCACATAGCGTGCATCAATGGCTTTCCCTTTGGGGAGATAGACTTTCTCTTTCAATTCATGAACGGCACGCATGGCTCGTGTGATGGTAGCAAACGGCCCGTCAGATTTTGTGGCGTTGGGCTCCGATAGTGTTCCCGACCAATTGTCATTGCCAAGCGGAGAGACAAAAAAATCACCTTTTGCTTTCGAAGCATCAAAAGGTTGCCACAATTCACTCCTCAATAATTTTCCGTCCCTTTCTTGTGCATCCGGTTTTTTAACCTCCTGAGGAATCCGGGCAGTACATATCTCAGGCATGCAGAGGAGAGATCCGCTTAGCAGAATAAAATTCAATAAATTAAGAAGGATCAAATTAGAGATTTTCAACTTCAACCTGGATTCAATTGGTTTTTTCTTGAATGAAATATGCATCGTTTGGGTTTTAATATTGTGCCTGATTATTAAGTGATCGTGTAGATATACTGTTGCTTCAGCTGATCCTTTCGAATCGTATCGATTGATGTTTTTATGTTTGATAGACAGATAGTTGTTAAGAGGGAATTAATAGTGCATTAAACCTACAAAATTGACAGATCATAACCAAGAGGCAACCGGCAGAATGTTGAAGGCGAAATTAGCGGGACAGCCTTACCGGTTAAACTCTTTGCTGATCCATCAACTTCATTTGCCGGAATTTCCGGTCACCCTGTAAACTATCCGTGATTGTGCTTGCAAATTGAGCGATTCTAACATTGTTTTGATTAATTTTACTTCACCGACAGGTATGAAAGGCAGGAGTTTGAAAATAGATGGAATCGGTCTGATTCGAGATATCCCAATGCCTTTATTTTTGCCAATACCATCAGGGAGGCTTCCGGTGGGGTAATCAAACGGAGGCATCACCATTAATTTTGCTAATATTGCAATATGACAACGACCAATGAAAGTGTTCCGGTACCTGATGCCAAAAGCCGGGAAGTGAATGAAACGACCAAGCCGAACAGTACTGATCTAATTAAGTTTGCAAAGAAACTTGCTAAGAAATATCGTATTACTGAAGATAAGAAAATTGATCTGGATGATTTTCCAAAAGATGCAAGTTCTGATTTAGGTAAAGATGGGAATGTACTGGCACAAGAGATTCTTGAATTGAGCGTAAAGGCGCTTTCGGAGATGCAAGACAAGTTGTATGCTGAGGATAAGTGGTCGTTGCTGGTCATTTTCCAGGCCATGGATGCCGCTGGTAAAGACGGAGCAATCAAACATGTGATGTCGGGGATCAATCCGCAAGGCTGTGATGTTACTGCTTTTAAAGCGCCCAATGCAGAAGAGCTGGATCATGATTACCTGTGGCGGTGTATGAAACACCTTCCCGAAAGGGGAAGGATAGGTATTTTTAACCGGTCCTACTACGAGGAAGTTCTGGTGGTAAGGGTACACGAAGAAATTCTGAGGTCGCAAAGGATACCAGCAGAGCTCATCACTGAAGATATCTGGAAAGATCGGCTGAACGATATGCTGAATTTTGAGACCTATCTTAACAACAATGGAATATTGGTTGTGAAGATATTCCTCCATGTGTCGAAAAAGGAGCAAAAGAAACGTTTCCTTGAACGACTTGAAACCCCCGAAAAAAACTGGAAATTCAGTAAATCAGATCTCGTTGAGCGGAAGTATTGGAAAGAGTACATGGATGCCTATGAACATCTGATCAGGAAAACATCCACAGAAAAATCACCCTGGTATGTAGTACCTGCCGACAACAAACATTATGCCCGGATTGTGGTTGCAGCTGCTATTCTCCATGCAATGGATTCAATGGACTTGGCCTATCCGACTGTAAGCAAGGAACAGGTTGCTGAATTACAGCGACTGAAGAAGGAGTTGCTCAGCGAGGAGTGACGGAAGGACGGAGAGACGGAAAGACGGGGACGAGTGGATGACTAGGACGAGACGGATGGGCGGGGTGATGCTCCCTGAGCCTGTCGAAGGGGCGAATATTCAAACGCATTTCCGGTCCCTGAGCTGCACTGCCCTGAGCTTGTCGAAGGGTCGAAGGGGTGAGGAGGAAACAGGGAAACGATGAAACGGAGCATTGGTCCCTGAGCGAAGTCAAAAGGGGAACTGGGAAAATGAGAAACAGAGAGGAGGAGGGACGCCAGAAACTTAATTTGAATAGAAGGATTAACCTGATTATTCTATCGCTGTCTCTGTTTGGTGTATTAATTCACCTGGTTTTTTATCAGAATCTTGGTTTTCACAGGGATGAACTGCTTTATTTTTCACTGGGTGAACACCCGGATTTCGGTTATTTTTCGGTTCCTCCTTTGATCGGATTTTTGGCAGCACTTTTGACCAAATTATTTGGGTATACCCTTTTCGCAGCAAAAATTTTGCCTGCTTTGCTGGGTGGTGTAATCGTCTATCTCAGTGCCATGCTGGCCAGGGAGTTGAACGGAGCTTTTTTTGCGCAAATCCTGGCTGCAGTAGGTGTAATTTGCTCCATGCTCTTTCTGAGGGCTTTCAGTCTTTTTCAACCTGTATTCCTGGATATTTTCTTTTGGACCCTTTCCCTCTACCTCCTGGTAAGATACCACAATTCAAACCTTAAGAAATATCTCTACTTGTTCGGCCTGACTGTTGGGATAGGGATTCTTAATAAATACAATTTGTTGTTTCTTGTGATAGCGGTATTGGGAATACTGCCATTTACCAAACACAGGAAACTGTTTCTTAACAAGGATTTCTATCTGACCATTCTTCTT
>JAVHPO010000061.1:0-1167 GCA_036170635.1 Prolixibacteraceae bacterium
CTTTTTTCACATCTGAGTTACAAGCGGCCAAAATAATGGCGGAGAAGAGGATTAAGTATTTCATCTGTATTTAATATAGTGGTTATTTGCTTCTGATGATGGTTTGCTGCTTATCTTTGCTGGTAAAGAGAGATACCAAACAAACAAAAATATAGAAATTTAGTTACTTTACACGCTTAAAACCGGATTCTCTTTCAGGTTTTGGACAAGATTTGCAACAAGTTAATCAATACAAAATGAGGACATTAAAATTATGCTCAACGATTTTTCTGCTTTTGACAGGATCATTATTATTTGGCAGGAATCAACTAGTTGTGTCAAACCTGCGTTGCGAATCAAAGGTAAATCCGTTGGCAATAGCTGAAAAGAGGCCACATTTCAGTTGGTGGATAAACTCCGGTAACCGGGATACAAAACAATTGAACTACCATATTCTGGTGGCTGACTCAAAGGAGAAGCTTGAACATAACGTTGGAAATAGCTGGGATTCGAAAATTGTGAAGGAGGATGCCTCCATCCGGATCGCCTACGCCGGAGAGGATCTTGTCGCAGGGAAAAAATATTTTTGGAAAGTAAGAATCAAAGATCAGGCCGGACAAGAGTCAGACTGGAGCGAGACTGCCTGGTTTCAAATGGGACTTTTGTCTGCATCCGACTGGGGTAAAGCCAATTGGATTGCCTTCAAAAACCTTCCGGATTCGATGAAAATCTTTCCAGGTATTCATGGATCAGGAAATGAACTCGGATCAAAAGGCATTGAAAGAAGTATCCTTCCTATGTTGAGGAAGGAGTTTATACTTGAGAAAGAGGTTAAAAGCGCTACATTGTACATCAGTGGATTGGGACAATATGAGGCAGCCATCAATGGCATAAAGACCGGTAACAGCTTTCTTTCGCCCGGCTGGACTGATTACAGTAAAATGTGTTTGTACAACTCCTATGATGTTACCAATCAGTTGCAAAAGGGTGAAAATGCGATAGGCGTCATGTTGGGCAATGGATTTTACAATGTTAACCGGGAAAGATACAGGAAACTGGTCATTGCCTATGGCTATCCGAAAATGATATGCAGATTGAACATTGAATTCAAGGATGGCACCTACCGGGAGGTTATTTCGGGAACTGACTGGAAATGTGATGCTTCACCCATACTTTATTCAAGTATTT
>JAVHPO010000062.1:0-5822 GCA_036170635.1 Prolixibacteraceae bacterium
CGATGAAATTGAGCGCAAATTGACGCAACTCGAGATAGAGCGGGCTGCTATTCAGCGCGAAAATGACAAGAGCAAACTCTCACGACTGGAAGAGGAAATTGCCAATCTCAAGGAGGATCAGAAGAAATTCAGGGCTACCTGGCAGGCAGAGAAAGAGCTCATCGAAGCCATTCAATCAAAAAAGCAGGAGATAGAGGCGTTGAAACTTCAGGCTGAACAGGCCGAGCGACAAGGTGATTACGGTCAGGTTGCTGAGATTCGTTATGGGAAAATCAAAGAAGCCGAAGCTGCAATAACCAAACTTCAGGAACAACTAAAGGCGAAGCAAAGTACCCAGTCGCTCATCAAAGAAGAGGTGGATGCTGAAGATATTGCCGTTGTTGTAGCCCGCTGGACCGGTATTCCGGTCTCCAGAATGTTGCAGAGCGAGCGGGAAAAACTGATCCATCTGGAGGATGAGTTGCACAAAAGAGTGATCGGCCAGGAAGAGGCAATCGCGGCAGTTTCGGATGCTGTTCGCCGTTCAAGAGCTGGTCTGCAGGACGATAAACGGCCGATCGGCTCCTTTATCTTTCTGGGAACCACCGGTGTGGGCAAGACAGAACTAGCCAAAGCATTGGCCGAATACCTCTTCGACGACGAGAACATGCTTACCAGGATTGATATGTCTGAATACCAGGAAAAATTTTCAGTGACCCGACTGATTGGTTCGCCTCCAGGATATGTTGGGTACGACGAAGGAGGTCAATTAACGGAAGCCGTGCGCAGAAAACCTTACTCCGTACTGCTTTTCGACGAAATTGAGAAGGCTCATCCCGATGTTTTCAATGTATTGCTGCAGGTACTGGATGACGGCAGGCTCACCGACAACAAAGGGAGGACCGTCAACTTCAAAAACACCATTATCATCATGACTTCCAACCTGGGATCTCACCTGATCAGGGAACGTACAGAAAGGATGACAGATACCAATCGCGGCACGGCTATGGAAGAGCTGCAAGGTGAGCTGATGGATTTGCTTAAACAAACCATACGACCTGAGTTCCTCAACCGGATTGACGAGGTGATTGTGTTTGCACCACTGAACCGGGATGAGATCCGCCAGATTGTCAAGCTCCAATTCGAATTGGTTGTTTTGCGTCTTGAGAAAAGTGGATACCATGCAAGAATGACGGAAGCTGCCATTGACTGGATGGCTGAGACTGGTTTTGACCCGCAATTCGGAGCACGACCGGTGAAAAGGATGATGCAGAAATATTTACTCAACGATTTGTCCAAAGAGATTCTTGCCGGGAACATAAAGAAAGAGGGGGAGATTGTTATTGATACTGAGAATAATCATCTGGTGTTTAAGTAACGGTCAGGTGATTTTTTTCTTAATTTTATTTGAGATAATTTGGCTTTTTGAATCACCATTAGTTGGAATAGTGTTAATCCTTCATTACTGATTAATCAATTACAAAATATGAAAACCATCCTGATCATTCTTGCCGGAATATTCCTCTGCTCATCCCTGGCAATTTCAAATCCTGATAAGAACCAGAAACACAATCTTTCGTTTCAGAAGCTTGCCGGCACCTGGGACGAAGCGATTCCACTCGGGAATGGTATGATTGGCTGTCTGGTATGGCAAAAGAATGACAAACTCCGGTTCTCCCTCGACCGTGCCGACCTGTGGGACCTTCGCCCGATGGCCAACATCGATTTCAACAAGTGGAAATTTAAAGACGTTTACCTGCACTGGAAAAACGATCAATACAAGGAGGTTCAACAAGTTTTTGATGAACCTTACGATAGGTTGCCTGCCCCATCCAAAATCCCGGCAGGAGCAATCGAATTTGATGTACAGGCTCTTGGAAAAGTAAAATCCGTCACCCTGGATGTTGAGAAAGCGCTCTGCACGGTCGTTTGGGAAAACGGCACAAGGCTCACCACTTTTGTCCATGCGGGAAAATCTGTAGGATGGTACAAATTTGAAAACCTTTCCCTACCCGTGGAAATTACCATGATTCCTCCGGCTTACAACCGGACCGGCGACGGGAAGCAGGTGGACCAGTCGATGAACGATTTGGATAAGCTTGGCTATCCGCAGGGCAATGTTGTGAGGGAGAAAAACAGGATCACTTACGATCAAAAAGGATGGGGCGAGTTTTCGTACCAAATCAGCACCCAATTTGAAACCGGTAAAAAAACGGAAACCGGATGTTGGTCAGTATCGTCGGAGAACAAAGGATGGGAGCCTACACCAAAAGCCTATCTCCTTGTATCCAAAGAGATAGAGAGAGATTTTGACAAATCCCTGAGTGAGCACACAGCTTGGTGGTCAAATTACTGGAATCAGTCGGCCATTGCGATCCCGGATACTGTACTCGAAAAACAATATTATCTTGACATGTACAAATTCGGCGCCGCAGCCCGCGCCGATGCCCCGCCCATTTCATTGCAGGCGGTCTGGACTGCCGACAATGGCAAACTCCCGCCCTGGAAAGGCGACTTCCACCACGACCTGAACACCCAGTTGAGTTACTGGCCCTCCTATGCCGGAAATCAGCTCAACCTGGAGGTGGGCTTCCTGAACTGGCTCTGGAAATTGCGTCCTGTTTTCAAAAAATATACCAAAGACTATTTTGGTACAGATGGAATGAATGTTCCCGGAGTCACTACCCTGGAAGGCGAGCCCATGGGTGGTTGGATACAATATTCATTCGGACAGTCGGTTGGGGCCTGGCTTGGCCAACATTTCTACCTACACTGGAGATACTCGATGGACCGCGAATTTCTGAAGCAGAGGGCTTATCCCTGGATCAAAGATGTGGCCATTTTTCTGGATCAGATCGCCGACAAAACTGCTGACGGAAAAAGAAAGTTGCTGATTAGTTCGAGTCCTGAAATCTATAACAATTCGAGGAAAGCCTGGTTTGCCGAAACCACTAATTTTGACCTCGCAATGATTCGCTGGACCTACGAAAAAGCTGCCGAACTGGCTACCGAACTTGGTTTACCTGATGAAGCCAAAAATTGGAATCAAATTCTTTCTGAATGGCCGGAATTGGCAGTTGACAGCAATTCCGGATTCCTGTTCGCCCCGGGATTCCCATTCAATGAATCACACCGCCACTTTTCGCACCTGATGGCTTTTCATCCGCTGGGAATGGTCGATGTCTCGAAGGGAGAAAAGGATCGGCTGATCATCCAGCATACGCTTGAAAATCTCGTCAAAACAACACCTGACTACTGGTGCGGTTATTCCTACAGCTGGTTGGGGAATTTGTATGCCAGGGCTTTGGATGGAGAAAAGGCAGCAGAAACACTACGAATTTTCTCAGAAAATTTCTGCCTTCCGAACAGTTTTCATGTGAACGGCGAACAGCACAACAAAGGATATTCAAAATTGAAATACCGTCCCTTTACCCTGGAAGGAAATTTTGCCTTTGCATCGGGAATTCAGGAGATGCTCCTACAAAGTCACACCGGTGTGGTAAATATTTTTCCGGCCATACCGGCCTCCTGGACAAATGCTAAATTTGAGAAACTGAGGGCGCAGGGAGCTTTCCTAATTTCCGCCGAAAAAAAGAATAGGAAGGTGACCAACGTAGAGATCTTTTCCGAAAAGGGGGGTAAATTGCGCCTCGAAAATCCTTTTGGTTCATCCGGTTTCAAATCTGACATAAAGTATCAAAAAGAAGGGAATATCCTGATATTCAATTTAAAGCCAGATGGAAAAGTAAATTTAAAAATGTAAAATTGATCCGAACTACAATTAAATGAAGAAACTCAAATTACTCCTCCCTGGCATCTGCATAATATTTCTTGCAGACGCTTTTGCCCAAAACAAACAAGATCACAAGCTTTGGTACAATCAGCCAGCCGAAAAATGGTCGGCCGAAGCGCTGCCAATAGGAAATGGAAGGATGGGCGCCATGTTTTTTGGCGGAGTTCATCAGGAGCGTATTCAGTTTAATGAACAATCCCTTTGGTCGGGCGATAACAATTGGGATGGAAAATATGAAACAGACGATCATGGATTTGGCTCCTACCGAAACTTTGGCGAACTGGATGTAGATTTCAATTTCACCGGAGAGCCGGCTGAATACCGCCGTTCTCTTGACATTACCACGGGGATACACACAACAAGTTTCAAATTGGGTGGGGCTGCATTTAAACGGGAGGCATTTGCCAGTTACCCCGATCAGGTGATGGTTTTCAATTATTCATCAGATAAGAAAAAAACCTTATCAGGAAAGATCTTGTTGACATCTGCACAGGGCTCCACCTGCAATGCGACTGATAACAGCCTGGTTATTTCGGGAGAAATGCCAAACAAATTAAAATATGCGGCAAAGGTCAGGCTCTTCTACCAGGGTGGTAAAATAAGGGTCGAAGGAAACTCCCTGGTTTTCGAAAACTGCGACTCCTTTACGTTATTGCTGGATGCAAGAACCAATTATAAACCCGATTATTATGCCGATTGGAGAGGTCCGGATCCGTTACCAATTGTTGAGAAAGAGCGTACTTTGGCATCCAGTCTCGATTATAAAAAACTGTTGATCCGGCACATACAGGATATAACCAAGTTAACCAAAGCGGCCGAGATTGAAATCGGTACCACCGATGCAACTACTCTTTTACTCCCCACCAATGAGCGTCTGAAAAATTATGCAGCCGGCGGTGTTGACCCTGATCTGGAAGAGACCATGTTCCAGTATGGACGCTATCTGTTGGTCAGTTCTTCCCGCCCCGGTGGACTACCCGCCAACCTTCAGGGATTATGGAACGACAGCAACCATCCTGCCTGGGCCAGTGATTACCACAACAATATCAACATCCAGATGAACTATTGGGCAGCCGAATCGACCAATCTCTCATCATGTCAGTTACCGCTCATCGATTACATCATCGCACAGCAGGAGCCCTGCAGAATAGCCTCCAGGAAAGCTTTTGGCGAAAACACCCGTGGCTGGACGGCCCGCACCAGTCAGAATATTTTCGGAGGCAATGGTTGGGAGTGGAACATTCCTGCCAGTGCCTGGTATGCACAACACCTTTATGAACATTGGGCTTTCACCCAGGACAATGACTATCTGCGCCACACCGCTTATCCGGCCATCAAAGAGATCTGCCAATTTTGGGAAGACCGTCTGAAGAAAATGCCCGACGGTTCACTGATGGTTCCAATGGGATGGTCGCCCGAACATGGCCCCCGGGAGGATGGAATCATGCACGACCAGCAGTTGGTTTGGGATCTGTTTCAGAACTATCTGGAAGCAGCCAAAGCGCTCGGCGTAGATTCCGATTATCAGAAAAAAGTGGCTGACATGCAAATGCATCTGGCACCCAACAAAATCGGGCAATGGGGGCAGTTGCAGGAGTGGCAGGCAGACCGTGACGATCCGAACGACCAGCACCGCCACACATCGCACCTGTTTGCTGTCTATCCCGGCCGTCAAATTAGCATGACCAACACTCCTGATCTGGCGAAGGCAGCGATCCTTTCGCTCAGAAGCCGTTCAGGCAATTACGGCAAGAACGAAAATAACCCTTTCACTATTGAATCAACAGTAGGCGACAGTCGCCGGTCCTGGACATGGCCCTGGCGCTGTGCCCTATGGGCCCGTCTGGCTGAAGGAGAACGGGCCGGGATCATGGTCCGTGGATTACTAACATACAACACCTTGCCCAATCTTTTCTGCAATCATCCGCCCTTTCAACTCGACGGAAATTTCGGGATACCTGCCGCCATGGCGGAAATGTTGATACAGAGCCACGCAGGCGAAATTCAGTTGTTGCCTGCCATTCCCAAAAGTTGGGCAGCCAAAGGTTCC
>JAVHPO010000063.1:0-5783 GCA_036170635.1 Prolixibacteraceae bacterium
CTCTGTGTTTTCCTCCGTGTAACTCTCCCGAAGTGTCGGGACAAGTTGTGTAATATTTTAAAATGATTTCTCTATTTTTGATCATGATCGCATCGACTCATACCAACACCCAAAAAGCAGTACTTACTGTTGCCACGCTCACCTCATTCCTGGGGCCGTTTCTCATATCGTCAGTCAATATCGCGCTTCCGGCCATCGAAAAAGAGTTCGCGCTGAGTGCAGTAACGCTCACCTGGATCGTTACCTCCTACCTGCTCTCCTCCGCCATCTTTCTTCTGCCCATCGGTCGGCTGGCGGATCTGAAAGGAGAGGTCAAACTTTTCAAGCTGGGGATGGTGATATTTGCACTGGCCACTTTTTTATGCGCCCTGTCGCCTACCGGGATGTTGTTGATAGGCATGCGTGTTTTGCAGGGACTTGGTGCTGCAATGACAATGACAACCGGAGCCCCGCTCCTGATTTCAGCTTTCCCTCCTTCCGAAAGGGGCAAGGTGCTTGGGTTTAATGTCGCGGCAGTCTATCTTGGCCTGGCCATGGGACCCTTCGTTGGGGGGATTCTTACCCAGCATCTGGGCTGGAGGTCGATCTTCCTTTTCTCATCTGTTTTGGGCATTTTCGGGGTGCTTCTCACCTTCCTGAAATTGAAAAATATTCCCTCCACCAAATCCATAGGGAAATTTGATTATACCGGTGCCCTATTGTATGGCTCTGCTCTTCTCCTGATTGTTTACTACTCCTCCCATTTGCATGCGGCTACCGGATTTGCCATGCTGGCGCTCGGGATTCTGCTGCTTGTGCTTTTTGTAGTCCAGTGCGGCAGATCGTCCCATCCGCTCTTTGACACAGCGCTTTTTACCAAAAACAGGCTGTTTGCCTTCTCCAACCTGGCGGCGCTCATCAACTACTCCACCACTGCCTCCATCATCTTTTTGATGAGCCTGTTCCTGCAAAAAGTCAAAGGGCTGTCCCCGCAGGCGGCCGGCGCCATCCTGATTTCGCAGCCACTGGTGATGGCCATTCTCTCGCCCTATGCCGGTAAACTTTCGGACAGGATCGAACCCCGCATCCTGGCAACCACAGGAATGTTCCTCAACGCGGTTGGTCTGCTGTTTCTCGCTTTTATCAATCAGGATACGCCGCAACCGCTTATCGTGGCAGTTTTGCTTTTCATGGGATTCGGATTTGCCCTCTTCTCCTCGCCCAACATGAACACCATCATGAGTTCGGTCGAGAAACGACAGCTCGGCACCGCTTCGGGTACCGCCTCCACCATGCGCATCGTTGGCCAGATGATCAGCATGACCCTGGTGATGCTGATCTTCTCCGCCCGGTTTCACGGTTCACAAATAGCGCAGGTCCCGAACGAAATGTTTGTCGGCACCGCGCAGTTTGTCTACATGCTATTCGCAGGACTGTGCCTTGTAGGGGTCTATTTCTCCTATTCCAGAGGGAATATGCACAATTGAGACCGGTCCCTGAGCGAAGTCGAAGGGTGTTGATTAGCTGATGTGATGATTTGTTGATGAGTTGATTAGCTGATTTGATAATGTAAAAATGAGAAGACAGGCTGAGCTTTACCGCGAAATTTTGTAGTCCCGTCAGGGACGACCAATCTTGTAGCCCCGGGTTGGGAATGATGAATGATAAACCATTTTGCAGGTTTCGTGGGATTGATTAAATTTGAGTAAAATATTAGATTATGTATCTGGATAAATACAAAAATGAAATAAGCAGTTTGTGCCTTCAAAATAAGGTCAAATCATTGTATGTTTTTGGTTCTGTATTGACAGATAGATTTAATGAGAAAAGCGATATTGATTTGGTTGTAGATATTGATTCCAATGACCCTTTCGATTATGCTGACAGTTATTTTAATCTAAAATTTGCACTGCAAGACCTTTTTCGACGTCCAATAGATCTGCTTGAAAACAAAGCGATAAAGAATCCATACATCAGACAAAACATAGATCATTCAAAATCATTGATTTATGCAAAATGACAAGCAAATATTACGGATTCACGAAAGATAGTTGATACCCGAAACCGGATTATTCATGGGTATGATAGTGTATCAGAGGATGTTATTTGGTTGATCGTGAATCGCTACTTGCCTATTCTTGAGAAAGAAGTTAAAGAACTACTAAAATATCAATCCCCAGATATCCATTGCCGGTAACCGGAAGCGCCTGAAAATGACGAAGCTCTACGTATGGACGGCTTCGTCGAGTGGTCGATTCCATTTTCGCGGCTGGTACATATTTATAAGTTGCGCCTCTTAACTTCGCATCTGCGACATTTCCAAAACCGTTGCAGACAGACCGTATTCGGCGTTATTACAGGATACATTTGAAATAGTACAGCGAAATTGAAAATCTCAGCGTACCGGGGTAAGTGAGACATCCGGTCGGAAGTCCCTCCTCCATACCGGACAGGTTGTTCGGATGGACGGCTCATATTGCCAGCAATGGCCTTTTGTTCCTACAAAAAATTTGCAAAATATTAAAACTTCTTTTGATGATCTATCTTAAATAATATATTTACTTTTGATAAGTAGATGATTACCAAAGGCACGGATATACTGGTCATTTTCAATGGGATAAAGCGAATTTTGAAAAGTTGGAAACTAGTAAGCGGGCATAAAAAAAACGAAACAGATTATAATATTAATTACAATAAATTATGTGCACCAAACTCTTTTGTACCATCGTCCTAATCATTCTTGTGCATAATATTTTTGCCAGTATTTATTATATTGATGCCTCAACCGGTAATGATGCAAATACCGGATTGACGCAAAAAAACGCCTGGAAAACCTTTGACAAAGCCAATAACTTTCCCTTTATGGCCGGTGATCGAATTCTATTGAAAGGCGGAATTACTTTCGTTGGAAGTTTGAAATTGAAATCACTTCGAGGGAAACGTGTTTTTCCTGTCATAATTTCATCTTATGGAAGTGGCCGGGCAATAATATCCTCTGGAGATTCAGCTGCAATTAATTCTATTTCGTGCGAATATCTGATGGTGAAAAATTTAATTTGCAAAGGATCCGGTCGCCTTATTGGGAATAAGGCAAATGGTGTGGATTTTCGCCAAAGTCCAAACGTCGTTATTGATAGCGTTGATGTCTCTGGATATTTGTATTCAGGCGTTCGGATTACAGGAGGTAGCAATATACGTATTACCAATGTTTACGCGCATGATAACGGTTTTTGCGGAATTTATGTAACTGCAGACCATGCAGGTAACGATGATTCACAAAAAAAAGCGATTCGCAATGTGTACATAGGCCATTCTGTTGCCGAAAATAACCCCGGCTGTCCGGCTATTAAGGATAATCACAGTGGTAATGGTATTTTGGTGAGTGGTGTATCAAATACATTGATTGAATATTGCGAGGCAATGAACAATGGCTGGGACATGCCTCGCGTAGGAAACGGCCCGGTAGGAATTTGGACCTATCAGAGTGATCGTGTAATTATTCAACATTGTTATTCCCACCACAATAAAACTTCGAAAAATGGTCTGGACGGTGGCGGTTTCGATTTTGATGGTGGGGTAACCAATTCCATTATGCAATACAATCTTTCAGAAAATAATGAAGGCGCTGGTTATGGAATGTTTCAATACGCTGGCGCTGATATCTGGAATAACAATATTGTACGCTACAACATCAGTTTTAACGATGGACAAAAAAATGGACAATGCGGCATTTTTATGTGGTGTGATCCGGCTGCTGTTGCTATGAAAAACCTGCATGCCTACAACAACACAATCGTAAATAAAAATGGTTATGGTGTGAATTTTTTACCTGGAAATTATACCGGTTTTATTTTCGAAAACAATATTTATTTAATTACCGATAGTGCAAAACAATTTATAGGAGGTAATTATACCGGTGCAACATTTAACCAAAATTTATACTGGAGTTCATTTCATGCCAACGCCAAATTGCCGCAACCTAAAATAAGTTTAGATAATAATGCGTTGGTTATAAACCCAATGCTAGTTTTACCGGAATCCGATCTATTGGGAAAACTAAATCCAGGAATAATTAATTCAACACCATATTTTAAATTAAAAGCAGATTCGCCTGCAAAGAAGGCTGGAAAACAGATAATTGATAATGGTGAAAAAGATTATTGGGGACATATCATTCCGATACCTGAAAATCCTAATATGGGTGCTCAAGGTGATTAGTCAATTTGTAATCCGTAACAGCGGGGGTTAATGGGACGCCTGGCCGGGCGGCTCTTATTGCAGGCGATGGCCTTAATTAAGAAAATCACGTCGTTGAATAGAATACTCAAAAATGACTAAATTTGAACAAACAATTTGATTATGACAACAGCCGATTTGAAATATGAAATTACAAAGGCGATAGATGAAGCTCCGGAATCTGTCTTAGTCGATATTTTGGATTATTTAAAACAGATTAAAGGTTCTCCAAAAGAAAAAATTGATTTGTCCCGTCAATTAGGTTTAATAATTCGTGAGGATAAGGAATTATTAAAGCGCCTGGCATTATGATAGATATTCAGGATGTTATTCGGGTTCACGATGTTTTAATTGACAAATTTGGCGGCAGCAAAGGGATTCGGGACTTTGGATTATTAGAGTCAGCCATATCAAGACCATTTCAAACATTTGACCAGCAGGATTTGTATGCTAACCCTGTGGATAAAGCTGCCGCATTGATTGAAAGTATACTAAATTAACCATCCGTTTGTTGATGGGAATAAGCGGATCGGATATGTTTTAATGCGCTTATTGTTAATGGAATTCGGATTTGATTTAGCTGCCACAGATGAAGAAAAGTATGATTTTGTTATTAAAATAGCTGAAAGCAAATATCATCATGCGGAAATTGTGGATTGGTTAATTGACAAAATAAAAAATAGCACGCACTAATAGCAGCTACCCGCAAACAGGGAGTTGTCAGGCCAGGAAAATTTTCCCTTGAAAGAAATTACCTTTAATTTTATTAATTTTGGGTAATAAATTTGACTAATGAGGAAATTAAGGATATATCTTGACACGTCGGTTGTAGGTGGATATTCAGAATTAGAGATTCGCTCACCTAAAGACTTGATTAATTATGAAGAATAATAAAAAATTTGACAGCGTCAAGATGATGCGTGAAATCAGAGATAAAGTAAGTTCTGATATTAAGGAAATGAATCCGGGACAAATATTGGAATATATAAAAAAAGGTCATAACGATTATGAAGAACTAATGGCCAGTCACCGACAAGCGGTCATACACCATGGGGTTACTAACGTGTAAGCCAATTGCATCCCTCTCCGGCTAAATTTGTAAATGTTGATAAATTTATTACTACGCCGTCCGGACGGACGTTCCACATCCTTATCCCGACAGGTTGTACAGCCACCCGGCCGGGCGGCTCTTATTGCAAACGATGTCCTTTTATTCCCCAAAACAAATTAGCAAAATATTAAAACGCACTTTTGATAATCTGTTTTAATTAATGTGTTTACCTTTGATAAAAATACAGATGACAATGTTGACATTAAACACCATACTAAAAGAGATGAAAGATGTTCCGGTTAACCGACTGGAAGAACTTTATCAATTTATTCATTCGATGACACCTTCAGCAAAGCATTCTGAAAATTTACGAAAGAAAATTCTTTCTTTTGGTGGCGCCTTTAGCGATATGAGCAGTGATGACTATTCTGATTTTCTTAATCAAACAAAAAAAACAAGGGCAAAACTCTTTGACCGGAATATTGAATTATGAAAACGACTAAAGATTTTGATTGTG
>JAVHPO010000064.1:0-10480 GCA_036170635.1 Prolixibacteraceae bacterium
TTCGCTTGACAAAGACCGTACCTTTATTGGCGATCCCCATCCAAAACTTACCGGAGGTTTAAACATTGACCTTGGCTATGGCAACTTCGATCTGAACATGTTCTTCTATGGAAGTTATGGCAACGACATGATCAACTATGTCAGCCGCTGGATCGACTATGGCCAGTTCGTTGGAGGTTTAAGCAAGGATGCCCTTTACAATTCATGGACCCCAACCAATACGGGAGCAAGATTGCCGATGCTTGACGGAGCTTCCCATTCACAGGATGCTTCAACCGCATTCATCGAAGACGGATCTTTCCTGAGGTTGAAGACCATGAGATTGGGTTATACCCTTCCCAAAACTGCCCTTGATAAAGTTAAGATGAAAAGCGTACGTCTGTATTTGCAAGCTACCAACTTATTCACAATGACTAAATACAGCGGACTTGATCCTGAGGTGAATACATTGTCCAACACGGCTGGTGAAGGTAATCGTATGGGTGTTGACAAAGGAGCTTGGCCAACCCCACGTCAGATTACTTTTGGTGTAACCGTCGGACTGTAATCTAATTATGAATATTATAAATTTTAAACCAAAGAATGATATGAAAAAACTATCAATTATAGTGGCGACCTGTTTCATTATGGCCATATCTTTTTCTTGCGCTGATTCATTTTTGGACAAAAAGCCGCTTGGATCGACTTCCGAAGATGTATTCTACAGCGAGAAAGGCGTTACTGCTCTTTTGACCGGAGCTTACAGTATGGTCAAAGGAAGCGCTTTATGGACCGTCAGCTGGGGTGCATCCATCACCAACTGGACATACGGCTCTGTTGCATCCGATGATGCCGCCAAAGGATCCTATGTTGGCGACCAGATTCCAATCAATGAAATCGAGCGTTGGGAAGTTTCAACCACCAACAACTATCCCGCAGACAAATGGGTATTAAACATTGGAATGGGTGTTAACCGTTGCAACATTGTACTGAATGTGATTGCTAAAACAACTACCCTTCCTGCAGCTACTGCAACTGAATTGAAAGCAGAAGCCCGTTTTCTGAGGGGGATGTATTACTTCGAATCCTGGTTGGTTTTTGGGGATAAAATCCCGCTTATCACCGAGGATAAGGTGGATGTTGCCAATACAATTTCGAATGAGAATGCCGCGGGCGCTGTCTTGAAATTCATCATCGACGACCTGACATTTGCAGCGGCCAATCTTCCTGCTAAACAGGCTCAAGTTGGACGTGCGACAAAATATGCAGCCATGGCACTTGCTGCCCGTGCCTACATGCAGGTATTGGATTATGCCAATGCAAAACCGCTTCTTGATAACATCATCAACAGTGGTCAATTCTCTCTAGCACCTAAGTTCTTTGACAATTTCCGTATTGCAAAAAACAACAACTCTGAGTCAATTTTCGAAATTCAACGGAATGTCAATGACATCAACGAGTCTTTAAACGGCGAAATGGGTATTGGTTTGAATGCACCTTATGCACCGGAACTCGGAATGTGTTGTGGTTTCCACCAGCCAACCCAAAATCTTGCCAATGCTTTCAAAGTTGATGCAAATGGTCTGCCATTGTTTGACACTTTTGACAACACAGATTTGAAAAATGACCAGGGAATCGCTTCTACAGCTGATTTCATTCCTTCCGATGAATTGGTTGATCCCCGTATCGATTTCACCATGGGACGCAGGGGCCTTCCATACATGGATTGGGGTATCATGCGTGGCATGGACTGGATTCGCGACCAATCATGGGGTGGACCTTATGTAACTGTTGAGAAGACTTTCTTCTACAAATCGGAGCGCAACAGCTTGTCAACCACAACTGGCTGGCAAACAGGTATCTGTGCCAATAACTTCCGTTACCTGCGATTGGGAAATGTTTTGTTGTGGAGGGCAGAAGTTGCTGCATCCGAAGGCGATCTCGCTACTGCACTCAAATATGTCAATCAGATTCGTGCAAGGGCCGGAAATGAGGTTGTGATGGGTAAAGTGAACCTCTTCAAACTTCCTGTCAGCGTCAATACAGGAGACAATTGGAAACAGTACGTAGATTTTACCAAACCTGCTGCCAATTACAAAGTTGGTCAATATGCTTCTTTCCCTGATAAAGCATTCGCAATGAAGGCAGTTCAGTGGGAAAATCGTCTGGAATTTGCAACTGAAGGTATGCGCTTTTTCGACCTGAGACGTTGGGACAAAGCCGCACCGGGCAGCATGGCTGCCACGCTGAATGCTTTTGCCAAAAATGACTTAAGGACCAGGCCCGACGTAATGAAAGGCGCCGTTTTCACCGAAAAGGCAAAATATCAGCCAATTCCACAATCTCAATTGGATTTGCAACCAGGAGTTTTGAAACAAAATACCGGTTACTAATAATCTTCTGACACTACGTATTTACGGCTGCTTCATCCAAATGAAGCAGCCGTTTTATTTTGCCCGGAGGGCATTAAGTTCAATAGATATAAAGATCAATGAAACGATTTTCCCGCCAGGGAATAAACAGCAATATCAGGGAAATAAATGCAATTGTTGGTCTTTCCGTCCTCTAGTCTAAGTCCCTTTCCTTCATCTCTGTCGTCTCTGTCGTCTCCGTCGTCCTAGTCGTCCTAGTCGTCCTAGTCGTCTACTTGACCCCTCGGCTTCGCTCGGGGACCCGGTTTGTTCGCACAACGCCCCTCGGCTCCGCTCGGGGACCATCTCTTCTTTCATTATTAAACTTCTCCATTCAGTCTCTCCGTCGTCCCAGTAATCTCCGTCATCCCTTTCATCCCTGTCGTCCTAGTCGTCCCAGTCGTCCCAGTCGTCCCAGTCGTCCCAGTCGTCCCAGTCATTCCTACCTTCCTGCCAGCGCATACCACGAACTATTCTCCTGGTAATCTTCGATCAGGCTGGTATGATCCGAATAGTTCAGGTGACCAATTAATGCTGACACCTCTTTCTTTAAGGTAGCCAAACTGTTTTCAATCAGATCTGAACGGAAACCCTTTTCCCCCAAATCAACCACCTTCTCCATGGAGATAATTCTGGATATGGCCTGGCCCAGTTCGACCATCTTGCGTTGTGGTAACTCATAATCAAGGTTAAAATTCAGAAGCTCCTTCAAATAATCTGTAGCCTTCTGAGTCAAATCGTTGGTACTTAAAAATTTAAACAAATTAGACTCCTTTGCCTGTTTCATTTGTTTGACCACAGCGTCTGAGATCTGAGAATAGAGCATGTCGTTGGATCCTTCAAAAATCTGAAACGGACGACTGTCTGTAATGCCTCTTCCTCCGATATGACTCAACCTATATGCTTTAGCCCCAACCAATTGCACCAACGATTGGGCTGCACTTTGCATCAGGTCCGTTATATAACTCTTTACGGCATTGGCTTCTACCCCACTCATGGAAAGATCGTTCTCAATACCTGCCTTTTCACTGCTGCTGGCGCACATGGCAGAAGCAACCGTGAAAGATGATTGCAGATCAGTCAGGCGAAGCTGCACCTGATCGTAAGCCAACAACCTTTTACCTGAGACAGATCTTTCCCTGGTATGGGCCAGCGCTTCATCGAGCATCCGCTGGATAAAACCATGTGCCATACCCGGAAACTGCAGGCGACTACGGTGCAACAGGTCTAAAAGTAACTTGATGCCAGTTGAATGTGGTTGCAGGCGGTGAAGATGCGGTACTTCCACATCGATACGGTTACGGCCGTAGGGTATTTGGTAAAGTCCGAGGTTGTCGAAGAACTCTTCTACAACGATCTGCTGCCCATTTTGATTGACATCACACAGGAAAAAGTCGATGTCGCGTTTCAGCTCTCCGCTTTTCATCTGCTCCCTGGCCGTCAAAAGCCAGAAATCGGCCCATCCGGTTAATCCTGCCCAGTGTTTGGTACCTTTGATGTTGTAAAAATCCCCATCCGAGGTAAATGATGTTTGCATGTTTAGCGCATCGCTTCCATGACCCGGCTCGGTTATCATCAACCCACCCATGTTCTGTGCGGTCATGAACCGATCAAAGACAGACTTTTTGGCTTCCTCTGATCCATATTTTGCCAAAGGCTGAAGAAATAATGCTGAATTGATACCCAAAGTCAGCGATAGCGCCAATGATTCGTAAGAAGCAGCTGATAGCAATGCAAGTATCTCTTCCACTTTACCACCTCTTCCTCCATACTCTTCAGGAATATTCACAGACAAAGGGTTACCCGACATCACCTCTCTCATCACGAAAGGCGGCATACCCCGGTTTGTACTTAACTGGTCAATATCTGCCCGCACACGGTAGGCATGTGTACTTCTTGAACGAAAATCTTCTAAAAAAATATCAAAAGGTATTTTTTGATTTGACAAAGGGTTACTTTCCATGATTGCATTTATATATTAAGGCCATGTTTGTTATCTGCCAAACAATAACCAATTCATCCGACTTCAGATTGAAAAAAAATTATCGAAATCAGATGATATCTATAAGTTGAACGTCAATTTTGATGTTATGTTGCAAAAAAAAACGCTATTTTTAAAGAAAATTTCTAATCAATATATTCAGCTATGTCAGAAAATCAAAAGAAAAATCTAAGTCGTCGTTCTTTTTTTGGAACCTCGATGATGGGCGCCGCAGGAATAACATTACTTCCTGGTGTCATAACCAGCTCTCAGGCAATGCCTTCAGATAGTCCCGCTGATGTTAGGCTAGGATTTATCGGAATGGGCCAACAATCCATGTTTTTACTAAATGGGTTCATTCAGATTCCAGGCGTCGAAGTAATTGCAGGATGTGACGTTTATGGTATCAAACGCAAAAGATTCGAAAAAAGGGTAACCGCTTTTTACGCCAAAAGTGGTAAAAAAGTGAAAATAGACACCTTCGAAAAATTTGAAGATCTGCTTAAAGTCCCGGCAATTAATACCGTAGTAATTGCAGTTCCTGACCACTCACATGCCAGGATCGCCATTGCTGCATTAAAAGCGGGCAAGGATGTCTACCTTGAAAAACCGATGACTTTTACCATTAAAGAAGGTCAGGAGTTGGTTAAATGCGTTCGTGAAAACAAACGAATCCTGGGTATTGGCAGCCAGCAAAGATCAGATCCCAACTTCCAGCGTGCGATACATCTGGTTCAGTCAGGAGCCATCGGTAAAATCGAAAAAGTAAATGCTTATGTTGGAGCTCCTCCGAAACCATACAATCTGCCCGTTGAAGAATTACCATCAGATCTGAACTGGGATTTGTGGTTAGGTTCACTTACCGCGAAGATCCATTATAACCATGAATTGGATCCGCCAATTTCACTAGATCCGGAAGTAAATGAGAAGATCTGGGGCGCCTGGCGTTGGTACACTGAGATGGGTGGTGGATTCACTACCGACTGGGGTGCACACATGTTCGACATTGTCCAGTGGGGCTTAGGCATGGATAGAAATGGTCCGGTGGAAGCTTCTCCTATCGGGGATGGCACCGAGTACATGAAATTCAAATATGCCAATGGTGTTGTCATGACTTCCGAGCCTTTTGATGAAAAGAAAACCAAGGGTGTGAAGTTCTGGGGCAAAACAGGATGGATCGAAGTTTCACGTGGTTATTTCAATGCTTCTGACCCGAAACTGATGCCAGCAAAGAAAGAAGAAGCTACTGGCCCTTATGAAACCAAGATTCCTCACCAGGTGAATTTTGTTGAAGCTGTACGCGCGCACAAAGATCCGGTCGTTCCCGTCGAAATTGGACACAGCAGCTGTACAGTCTGCACACTTGGCAACATCGCCTGTCAACTGAAGAGAACTGTCAAATGGGATCCTATCAAACAGGTATTCATCGGCGATACCGATGGCGCAGCCACCAAGATGATGCACTACGAATACCGACAAGGGTATTCACTGCTATAAAACTAAAAAGGCTCCGCAAGGGGCCTTTCTTCTTTTATAAAAAAGTTATGAGTTATAAGTTATGAGTGATGCAGATTCACTCATAACTCATAACTCATAACTCTTATTCGACCTGCCAGGTGTTTCCGCTCGACAACAACTGATCGACACAACTGATCTTTGATTTCGCTTTTGCTTCCGCAATCTGTGCCTCCATCGCTTCATTGTACACTTTGGAAGGAACCGCACGGATAACCCCCATCGCAACAGGGAAGTCAGGCAGCTTCATACTAATGAGCGATTGGTGCAGGAATCCATCCTGATCGTTGGCGTCATGGACAAGGATATCTTCCGGTTTTGCGCCACCCTCGCCCAATTGGACAACCCTTAGTTTTCCCTTTTCAAGAACGATCCCTTTGTCGCGGTTGTTTCCGAAGATCATTGGTTCACCGTGTTTCAGGAATAATTGTCGTTCGTCCCTGGTTTTAGGATCTGTGATTGCATCATGGATCCCATCATTGAAGATTACGCAATTTTGCAGTACCTCCACAACTGATGCTCCCTTGAATTTGGCAGCCTCTTCAAAAACCTCCTGTGAATGTTTCAGGTTGTTGTCGACGCAGCGTGCAAAAAACGAACCACCTGCTCCAAGGACCAACCGTCCGGGTACGAAAGGATCTTCGATCGTTCCCATCGGAGAGGTCTTGGTGACAAAACCACGATCGGTAGTAGGAGAATATTGCCCCTTGGTTAACCCGTAAATCTTGTTGTTGAACAGGATGATATTGATATCGATGTTTCTTCTGATCACATGAATGAAGTGGTTTCCGCCAATGGCCAGGGCATCACCATCACCGGTGATCTCCCAAACGGTCAGTTTGGGATTGGCGCATTTTACGCCTGAAGCGATCGCGGCAGCCCGTCCATGGATGGTATGGAAGCCATAGGTGCTCATGTAATAGGGAAAGCGGGAAGAACATCCGATGCCGGAGATAACGGCAAAATCTTCGTGCCGTATGCCCAGATTGGCCATCGCTTTTTGTACGGCGTTCAAAATGGCATGGTCGCCACATCCGGGACACCATCTTACTTCGTTTTCGCTCTTGAAGTCTTTGAGCGTATAATTCAATGTTTCCAGCATGGTTATTCCTCTATGAGTTTAATAAAGTGATCAGAAAGTTCCTGGATGGCAAAGGGAAGTCCCTGAACTTTGTTGAATTGATAGTATTGATGTTCAGGCAGTTTGTCGCGCAGATACCCGACAAACTGACCAAGATTTAATTCGCACACGACAATCTTCTCAAATTTTGAAAAGAGCTCTTTTGTATTGGAAGGAAGAGGTTTGATGTAATTGAAATGGGCAAGGCTAATTTTTTTGCCTTTGGCCTGTAACTCCCTTACAGCAGTATCCAGGTGGCCAAGTGTCCCTCCCCATCCAACGACCAAAAGGTCTCCCGAGGATTCGCCCAGAAGTTCGAGATTGGGCAACATATCTGCCACTGCCTCCACCTTGTCCCTTCTGATTTCACACATCAGTTGATGGTTGGCAGGATCCTGGCTTACATTACCTGCAGCATCCTTTTCGAGTCCGCCAACCCGGTGTTGGAAACCATCCATTCCGGGGAAAGCCCATTCGCGTGCCAGTGTCTTTGGATCACGTTGGTAGGGTTTGAATTTGGAGGCATCCTTTGCAATTCGCGGTGTGATGGAAGGCAATTCAGCCATTGTCGGAATTTTCCATGGTTCCGTACCGTTTCCAAGAAAGCCATCCGTGAGCAGTACCACAGGCACCATTCTTTCCAGGGCAATTTTTGCCGACATAAAGGCATAGTGGAAACAGTCGGAGGGAGTAGAAGCCGCAACTACGACAACCGGGCTCTCACCGTTTCTGCCATAGAGTGTTTGCAAAAGGTCGGCTTGTTCGGTTTTGGTAGGAAGACCTGTTGAAGGACCACCTCGCTGAACATTCACCACAACCAATGGCAACTCCGCAATCACGCTCAATCCCAAGGCCTCGGATTTTAATGCAAAACCCGGACCAGAAGTGGAAGTAACAGCCAAATTACCGGCAAACGCGGCTCCGATGGATGTACAGATACCTGCAATTTCATCTTCAGCCTGAAAGCTTTTAACGCCTAAATCTTTTCGGTCGGCCAGCGCCTGCAATACTTCAGTAGCAGGCGTAATAGGATACGAACCGATGAAAAGCCCTAAACCGGCCTTCTCTGCAGCGGCCAACAGACCCCAGGCAGTAGCCAGGTTCCCGCTGATATTGCGGTAGAGGCCTTTTTCGATTGGAGCAGGATGGACAACGTACCTGGGGGTCATGTGTTGCAGGTTCCAGGCATAATTGTAACCGGCATGCAAAACCCTCAGGTTTGATTCAAGCACCAACTCTTTCTTTCTGAATTTTTTTGAAATGTATTTTTCGATGAATTCGAGCGGACGGCTGAAAACCCAGCAAATAAGTCCAAGAGCGAACATATTTTTGCTCCGCAGAATACTTTTGTTGTCAATTTCAAGGTCTTTCAATGCTTCCCTGGTAAGCTGGGTAATAGGAATCGGAACCTTGTTGAAATCAATCAGGTTTAATTCCGTAAACGGATCTTCGGTAGCGAATTTTGCTTTTTCGAAATTCTTTTTGGTGAAGCTGTCAGAATCATAAAAAATCGTTCCACCCGGCATCATGAATTTTGCATTGGCCTTCACGGCGGCAGGATTCATGGCCACCAATATGTGGGCCAAATCGCCGGGGGTATTGATCTTTTTGCTTCCAAACTGAATCTGAAAACCAGATACACCCGCAACTGTTCCCTGGGGTGCACGGATCTCAGATGGATAATCGGGGAAGGTTGAAATGTCGTTTCCTATCAGCGAGGAGGTATCGGAAAACAGTGTTCCAGTGAGCTGCATGCCATCACCTGAATCGCCTGAAAACCTAATTGACACCTCTTCAAGTTCAATTACTTTTGTTTCAATTGACATATGGTTCAAATAAATATTTGCTATTTTTGATCCACAAATTTAAACTTTTTTTGTAAAATGGCCATCATAAAAACATTGCGTGGAAAAAAGCCTCAGATGGGCGAAAATTGTTTCCTCGCCGAGAATGCTGTAGTGGTTGGTGATACTGTGATGGGGAACAATTGCAGTGTCTGGTTCGGGGCCGTTTTACGGGGTGATGTCAACTGCATCAAAATCGGAGACAATGTAAATATTCAGGACAATGCTGTCATTCACGGTACTTTTGAAAAATGTGCCACAAACATTGGCAACAACGTTTCCATTGCTCACGGTGCCATTGTTCATGGATGCACCATTCATGACAATGTGCTGATTGGAATGAATGCCGTTGTGCTGGATGATGCCATCATTCAAAGTAATTCCATCGTTGCTGCAGGCGCTGTGGTTACCAAAGGGACAGTTGTAGAATCAGGTTCCATCTTTGCCGGATCACCGGCAAAAAAAATCAAGGAGATCAGTATCGAACTGATCGAAGGGGAAATCAACCGGATTGCCAAAAATTACCACACTTATTCAGGATGGTACAAGGAGTGAAGAGATTGGTAAAGGTCAGCAGTCAGCAGTCGGCAGTCAGCATCCATAACCCATAATTCATAGCGAATAACTCATAATTCATAACTCTAAAAATATGAAACCCACCCTTATCATTCTCGCTGCCGGCATGGGCAGCCGCTACGGGGGATTAAAACAGCTTGATGAAGTTGGCCCCAACGGAGAAGCTATTATCGATTACTCACTTTACGACGCGATACGTGCCGGCTTTGGGAAAGTTATCTTTGTTATTCGCCACGATTTTGAAGCTGCTTTCAAGGAAAGGTTCGATCCAAAACTAAAAGGCCTAATCGAAGTTGAATATGTCTACCAGTCACTTGATAAACTTCCTGAAGGTTTTTCACTGTTCCCCGAAAGGGAAAAACCCTGGGGCACCGGACACGCCTTGCTAATGGCCGATGGTGTTGCCAATGAACCAATGGCAGTTATCAACGCGGATGATTTCTACGGGACAAAAGCCTATAAGGCCATGGCCGAATTTTTAAACACGTCAACCGATCCTAATGAGTATTCCATGATTGGTTACAATGTCGGAAATACACTTTCCGATCACGGTACTGTGTCAAGAGGTGTTTGCGCCACAGATGCAAACAAATATCTTACGACCGTCGTAGAACGCACCAAGATCAAAGGGGAAGTTGATGGCATTTTCTATTATGAAGAGGATGGTCGTCACCTTCTTAATCCCAGAAGTCCAGTTTCGATGAATTTCTGGGGACTGAAACCGAACGTATTCAAATATCTGAAGGCAGGATTTGCTCAATTTCTTAAAGATCATGGAGGTGAACTGAAATCAGAATACTTCATCCCTCTTCTCATCAACGACAACATTGTCAACGGCAATATCAAAACCAAAGTCATCGAATGTGATTCTCCCTGGTTTGGGGTCACCTATATCGAAGATAAACCCATCGTTAAAGGAAGAATCGCAAAATTGATTGCCGAAGGGGTTTACCCAAAACAATTGTGGTAAATGGAGAGAACTGATGTGATGATGTGTTGATGTGATGATGTGTTAATGAAGCATCGAGGTCAACACAACAACTCATCAGCTAAT
>JAVHPO010000064.1:10580-23778 GCA_036170635.1 Prolixibacteraceae bacterium
ATGTGATGATGTGTTAATGAAGCATCGAGGTCAACACAACAACTCATCAGCTAATCAGCACATCAACTAATCAGCACATCAACTAATCAGCACATCAAAAACATGAACGACCAGCAAATTAATCAGTTATTATCATCCTTTGGCCGCAGTGAGCCGGTTTTGGAATGGAAACCCTTTGGCCATGGCCATATCAACGATACCTATCTCATTAGCACCGTCGGCAAGGGGGTTCCTGACTTTATTCTGCAACGCAAGAACCACCAGATTTTTAAGGACGTACCCGGAATGGTGAACAACATCTTACTTGCTACTGGTCACATTCGTGCTAAATTGGAATTGGCAGGTGAACCCGAAATCGACCGGAAAGTAATGACCTACCTCAAGGCATCTGATGGCAAGTACTATGTTCAGGACAGTTCCGGAGACTTTTGGACGCTCTTTCTTTTTATTCGTGATTCTTATGGAATTGAAGAAGTAACAAATCCCGACCAGGCTTACAGTGCAGGGATGGCATTTGGCAAGTTTCAACTCCAACTCTCCGACCTTGATGGAACACTACTGATTGATACCATTCCAAACTTTCACAACGGGAAATTCCGTTTCTGGCAATTTGAACAATCCATTGCCAATGATGCTGCCGGAAGAAAAGGGGAAATGAAGGCCGAAATCGCAAAATTAATGGCACGGTCTGCAGAAATGACCCGTCTGCAACAATGGCTCGATGAGGGTAATATGCCACTACGGATAACTCACAACGATACCAAAATTAATAATATCCTCTATGATGCAAATGGGAACATTCTATGTATCATAGATTTAGATACAGTAATGCCAGGTAGTATCCTTTTTGATTTTGGGGACGCCATCCGGACTTTAGGCAACAATGCGGCAGAGGATGAGCCGGATCTTAGTAAAATCAGTTTCAATGCCGGATATTATGAAGCATATACCCGCGGTTATCTTTCTGAAAGCAGACGGTTTCTAACATCCCTGGAAAAAGAGAATCTTGCCTACTCCTGCCGGTATATGGTTTGGGAACAAGCCACCCGCTTTCTGACTGATTACCTGAACGGTGACACCTATTATAAAATTTCTTACCCTGAACACAACAAGGTCAGGAGCTTATCGCAAATTCGATATCTGGAGGTACTGGAGGAGAATTCCGCAATTATGGAAAAATGTATCGCGGATTGTCTCTAATTCACCCCAATTTGATGTGTTGTGAATTGACCTCACTGCCCAGAAACAGGTTGGCCAACTGGTCGAAATTGGCCGTTGATTCAG
This sequence comes from Prolixibacteraceae bacterium, assembly GCA_036170635.1. Taxonomy (GTDB): domain Bacteria; phylum Bacteroidota; class Bacteroidia; order Bacteroidales; family Prolixibacteraceae; genus CAINVV01. Next base: position 11,865 of record JAVHPO010000064.1, read on the forward strand.
TCGTAAAATAGTCCCTCCGGCCAGATTTCGAGCAATTCAACTCCATTTCCGGATGGCGGATGAGATAATCCCTTAAACGTTCCGCAACAATAGGCCCCTGGGTCAGCAACTCAACACCTTTTGGCAAATATTGCCTGATCACCTTCGTCAAAAGCGGATAATGCGTACAGCCAAGAATGACGGTGTCGATCAAAGGATCTTTGCTGAAAAGCTCCTCTAAGTTCTGTTTGACAAAAAAGGCTGCTCCGGGGCTTTCAATGAGGTTGTTTTCAACGATGGGCACCCACATCGGACAGGCCACCTGCGTGACAAATATCGGGCTGCCAGGGGATATCTTGGCTATCTCCATGGGATAGGATTCGGAAATGACTGTTCCATTCGTTCCAAGCACACCCACATGGCCGGTTTTCGTCATATCCGGGATCATCTCCACGCTTGGCCTGATCACCCCCAAAACCCGTCTGTCGGGATAAGTTACAGGCAGGTCCAACTGCTGTATATTGCGCAGTGCCTTTGCTGAAGCAGTGTTGCAAGCAAGGACTACCAACCTGCACCCTTGCTCAAAAAGCTGATAAACAGCTTGTCGTGTATAGTCATAAACTACTTCAAAAGAGCGGGTCCCGTATGGATTTCTGGCATTATCCCCCAAATAGATGTAATCGTATTGGGGTAATTCGTGAATCAGCTCTTTGAAAATTGTAAGTCCGCCGTAACCGGAATCAAAAACGCCTATGGGTTGGTATCTCTCAGACATGAACATCAATTTATCCTCCGAAACTACTAATTATTCGCTTTTGCTCCAAAATTCAATCCTTCTTGGCGCCCTTTGTGTAATTCTTAGTGACCTTTGTAGTTAAACATTTAAAAATCACCACAAAGGTTTCCAAGGGTGACACAAAGTAAACACAAAGTAATATGTGAGGAATAAAAAAGGACACCTTGCAGTGCCCTTATCCTATATCTAATCCAATCGAATTACTTTAGACCAAGTTTTGCTTTAACCAGTGGCATCATGTCTGTCGACTGCGCTGTGTTGTAATACAATACACTGTTCACTTCAAAAACATACAACATTCCTTGCTCTTTGGCAACTTCTCCGATTGCTTTGCGGGCTTTCTCCACGACAGGCTGGAATTGCTTGCTCTCTTCCTTCTGAAGATTTTCTTGAGCCTGCTGCTGGAAAGTTGTGATTCTCTCTTGAAGACTCTGAATATCAGCCTCTTTAGCCTGGCGAATGGCATCTGTAACATTTGCTTGTTTTACCAAAGCAACATACTCCTGGCCTTTGGTTTGGTACTCTTTTTGCATAACCGCCAATTGAGACTCTAGGTCAGTCTGCATTTTAGCCATGGCTTTCTGGGCAACTTCACGCTCAGGCATGGTAGAGATCAAACCCTGAAAGTCAATGTGACCAAATTTCAATGTTTGGGCCGAAGCTGAAGCTCCAACAAATAGAAGAAGGGAAAAAGTTATAACACTTAAGAAATGTCTCATGATCAATCTGATTTAATTTTTATGGGGCAAATTTATAACATTAATTTTTATATCCAAGCTTTTGTAACACCTGATCGCTCAGGTCAAATTTCGGATTTGTGTAGACCATTGTCATGCTACCGGCCTTGTCAAAAACCATCGCGTAAGCACCCTGCTCTGCTATGGTTTGAATGGCGCTGAAAACTTCGTCCTGAATAGGCTTTACCAGCGCTTCACGCTTTTTTGCCAAATCACCATCCGGACCAAAATACTGACGTTGCAGTTTTTTGTACTCCTTCTCTTTGTTGACAATCTGCTCTTCACGTTTGCGTTTCATATCCTGGGAAAGCAATACCACCTCGCCCTGATAATCCTTGTAAATCTGGTCAAGCTCAGCATGAAGCGTCTCAAGTTCTTTCTGGTATTTCTGTGATAGTTTATCAAGTTGCTCCTGGGCGGCTACATAAGCCGGTAGTTTCCCCAAAATAAAATCGGTATCAACGTAGGCATATTTCTGTGCAAAACTGCTTGTCATGCACGCGAGTATGAAAACTCCCAAAAAAATAATCTTCTTCATCTCAATAACTTTTTATCATGAAGTAATAACAAAATTCAGGCCAAACTTTTAAAATTGCTGTCCCATGATGAAGTGGAACTGACTGCCACCTGTTCCCTTGGTATATCCGTCATCGAATCCATAACCCCAGTCAAATCCCATCAAACCAAACATTGGAAGAAAGATCCTGATACCCAAACCAGCTGATCTCTTGATACTGAAAGGATTGTAATCTGCGATGTCGTACCACGAATTACCTGCTTCGAGGAAGCCTAAACCATAAATAGTGGCGGATTGCGACAAGGTAATTGGATAACGGAGCTCAACGGTGATCTTCTCATAGATATTACCACCCTTGGGCGGGGTCAACGAGTTGTTTTCATAACCGCGTAAACCGATGTATTCACTTCCGTAAGAGCTATATCCCGACATTCCGTCTCCCCCCAATTTGTAGGATTCGAACGGTGAACGAAGATTTTTGTTGTAATAACCCAAGAGTCCGGTTTCAAATTTTGTTCTAAGGATAAGTTTCGCATCAGGACGGGCCTGCAGCGGAGTAAAGATATCCGCCTTAAACGACCATTTATGGTACTCAATCAATTTGTACCTTTCAGCAGCAGTCATTGTTGTGCTACTGTAATCTTTTCCCGTAAACAGTGAAAAAGGTGGCGTCAGCGCCAATGAAATGGAGAAGTTCGATCCCCTTCTGGTGTACAATGGACTATCTGTCGAATTTCGTCCGAAAACAGTTCTGATTGCCAGTGTATTGGAAGTACCATTCTGGAAGATGAAATATTTCCAGTTGTCAAGAATGTATCTTTGGTATGAAAGTTCGTGATACAGGGTAAAGTAGTTGTCAGGTCTCTTCAAACGGTATCCCAATCCAATTGAAGCACCTAAAACACCCATTTTCTCAGTGATGTCATAATTGTACTGGTTGTATGAGCCATAGCCACTCCCATAACCACTTCCATAGCCGCTGCCGTAACCACTTCCATAACCACCTAAACCTCCATAACCTCCGCCATACATTCCATTCCCATAACCACCGTAATTGTATGCACTGTTACCGCTGGTTTGCTTGGAATAATAAATAGAGAATGTAAATGAGTTGGGTTTCTTCCCTCCCAGCCATGGCTCCGTGAATGAGAAACTATACGATTGGTAATAGGAGCCGTTGGTCTGGGCACGAAGTGTTAAAGTCTGGCCATCCCCGGTAGGGAGTGGTCTCCAGGCCTTTTTGTTGCCAATATTCCTAACGGAGAAGTTGGAGAATTTCAATCCGACTGTCCCGACAAACATCCCTGCGCCCCATCCGCCCGATAGTTCAACCTGGTCGTTGGCGCGTTCTTCAAGTTCGTAGTTGATGTCAACAGTTCCATCCTCGGGATGCGGAATCACATCGGGTTTGATGGCTTCCGGATTAAAGTGTCCCATTTGGGAGAGCTCACGAACTGAACGAATGATGTTCTCCTTGCTGAAAAGCTGCCCCGGACGGGTGTACAACTCACGACGCGCAACATGTTCGTTGGTCTTGGTATTTCCTTTGATGCCGATCGAATTTATGGTTGCCTGCGAGCCTTCGACAATCCTCATCTCAAAATCAATAGAATCGTTCTCAACTTTCACCTCAACGGGATTAAGGTTAAAGAAAAGATAACCGGTATTCAGATATTGGTTCGAAACGGCATCATCATCTTCGGTAAGGCGCTTTTCAAGAAGTTTCTGATCAAAGACATCACCCTTCTTAATACCCAGTACCCTGGATAGCTGAACATCTGTCAGAACCGTGTTCCCAATCCATCGGATATTTCTGAAGTAGTATCTTCGTCCTTCATCAACCCAGTATTTCAGTTTAACTGTATTTCTGGTTGTATCCTTGATGATGGTATCGGCCAGGATGATGGCATCACGGTATCCATTTTCGTTGTATTTCTTGATCAGGTTAATTTTATCTTCATCAAACTTGTCCTGGAGAAATTTTTTCGATGAGAAAAAATTGATCAGTTTTTTTGCTTTGGTTTTTTTCATGGATTTCTCCAGTTGGTGAGTGCTCAACTGTTTGGCGCCTACAAACTCTATTGAACTGATCTTCACCTTGGTCTTCTTGTTCACCATGATCTCGAGCACCAATTGATTTTGCTTTGCAGTATCATCCTTTTGAACGATGCTCACTTCGGTGTTGTAGAATCCTTTGCCCTGGTAGTAGCTGAGTATCTGTCTTTGGGCAGTATTGACCAGGTTATCGGTGACCTGTCCGCCGATCAGCATCATCACCTGTTTCTCAATATCTTCCTTTTCACTTTTGCTAACACCATGGTAATTTTTGGCTGCAAGTCTTGGCCGCTCCTGCAGATAGACATTCAGCCAGATTTTATCCCCAACTATTTTCGTCGCTGAAATTTTTACATCCGAAAACAAACCCTGTTTCCAATATTTTCTCAAGGCTGATGTAACCTGATCTCCGGGAATTGTAATTTCATCGCCAATATTTAAACCGGAAAGTCCTTTCAATACCTCAGTATCCAGAAATCTGATACCGCTAATTTCGATACCTGCCAACGTATAATGTTTTGGACTATCGTAAAAAACGGAGAAATTTGTACTGTCAGCTACTGTTTGTGCATACAACTGGGCACCAAAAAATAAAGCAAGAAATATAAATAAAACTCTTTTGACCATGTCAAATTCTAATTTGTTCACTAGTTTTTCCAAAACGTCTTTCTCTCTTTTGGAAATCATTAACTGCCTCAAATAGATCATCTTTGCGATAGTCAGGCCACAACTTCTGTGTAAAATACAATTCAGTATAGGCGATCTGCCAAAGAAGAAAATTACTAACCCTGAATTCACCGCCGGTACGAATCAACAGTTCAGGATCAGGCAGGCCAAATGTAGGAAGATATTTTCCAATCAACTCTTCATTAATGCTACTTTTGTCAATTTTGTCTTTTTTTAACTCATCGGCCATTCTTTTTGCCGCTTCCACCATCTCCCAACGTCCTGAATAGCTCAGTGCCAGCACCAATCTAAGCCCGCTATTCTCTTTTGTTTTGGCAATTGCACCGGCCAATTTCTGCTGAACCTGCTCAGGAAGAGAGGCAATATCGCCAATGGTACGCAACGAAACATTGTTTTTGTGGAGATTTTCCGTCTCGGCAACGATGGCATGAACCAGTAACCCCATCAAAGCATCTACCTCCTCCCTGGGGCGGTTCCAGTTTTCTGTCGAAAAAGCATAGAGGGTAAGGTATTGAATGCCTATTTCGCCCGCTCCCTCCACCACAGAGCGGACTGCATCCACCCCTTCACGGTGACCATAAATCCGTTCTAATCCATGTTGTTCTGCCCAACGCCCGTTGCCATCCATGATGATAGCAACATGTTGTGGTATTTTATCTGTAATCAATTCTTTCCGAGTAAGTTTTATTATTTGTCAATTTTACACTCTCCCAAAGGATGCAAATTTAGCAATAAACTTAATTGACAATTTTCCATTGTCAATTGTCCATTCATCAGAATGCACTCTTTCTGACATTTTTTTCGTTCACTTTACATATTCCCCTGTCTTGCCAAACTTGCCAGTGCAACGAGAGGTGCAGCGAAGCATACCAGTCGTTGTTAAGCAAGACACTGGGAGCAAACTCCGCAGGGTAGCTTCCGATCAAAGGATCTGCATTTTGGTATCTTTTGGGATCCTTCAGATTATCTATGTTATCGGTAAAAGTCTTCCTGACGCACAACTCCACACAGACCCCAACTCTTTTGGTCAGGTTGTATTTTATCCCAAAACCCATCGGAATGATGGGTGACAGTGCGTCAGAATCATTGGATTTGTTGTTGCTCTTATCCAAAACCGGTTGGTACAAATTTCTGTAGGGTAAAAACGGATAATTATATAGCTGAGGCACAAGTATCAGTGTGCCCCGTCTCGGAGCCCTTGAATAAAATCCGCCCACACCCAGGGAAAGAAATGGTGTAAAACGGTCTTTGGTTGTACTTCCCATTTTATAATCCATGAAATTGAATTCAAAAATCGCTTCAAACGATTGGATAGATCTGTTAAAATTGTATGAATCATCTGTCTTCCTCATGAACAACTCGGTTGGCATACCGGAATTTGGATCATTGATGGTAATCCGGGAGGTAGGTTCGGCCAGGTTTACTCCGGGAAAAGTGCCAGACGACTTCAGGGTACCCGATATCAATTGCCCCCTGATGGACATTCTCTTGTTAAAATTCCATCTTCCAAGAAGCCCGTAAAGTGCCGTGATCTCCTTTTCATAAGAGACATTTTCCAAATCCCCCCAATAGACTGCTGCACCAACCCTGATACCGACATCTGCCGATTTTTGTGGGAAGGCCTGCAAAAAGAAGATCAACAAGGAAACGATGATCAATACGCTCTTCATAATACCTGACACTTTACCATGGATACAAAGGTAACAGAAACCCCCGCTAATTTATTTAAAAGCTCGTAAAACAGCGATAAAATTAGCTTATTGCCGAACTTTAATTCCTTTTGTCTACCCCCCACAGCAATTTTTTGCGCAGGGCTTCATAAAAGGACTGATTTTCAAATTTTAATACATTGATGATGAAGTCAGACTTACTTATTTTCCACATCATATCTGTATCAAAAGGAGCCGACCGCGAATCCATGGTGGCCATGTACCTGCCTCCGCGTCCTTCCACCCACAAGGTAACTACTTCCTGATCGGAGATGACAACCGGTCGGATGGCAAGATTGTGAGGCGCAATCGGGGCTATGACGAAATTAGCGGATCCTGGTGTAATGATGGGTCCCCCGACACTCAACGAATAGGCCGTGGTTCCAGTTGGGGTAGCAACGATTAATCCATCCGCCCAATAAGTATTTAAAAAATCCTCCCCAACATCAACATGTACCGTTATCATTTGCGAGGAATCCTGTTTGTGGACAGTGAACTCATTCAAGGCATAGGGGAAATTAGCAAACAGTCCAAACTCATTTTCCAGTTTTAGCAAAGAACGAGGTTGAAGAATAAACTTTCCGGTAAAAAGCTGCTCAATGGAAAACTCAAGCTCTACCTGGGCAATATCCGCCAAAAAACCCAATCTTCCGCTGTTTATTCCAACCATGGGGATTCCGGATTCCCCCACAAAAGTGATGGCCTCCAGAAAAGTTCCATCGCCTCCGATACTCATAAAAAAATCGACATTAGCCAACTCCCGGTCGGAAGAGAAACCCTCAATCCTTCCGGGATCAATGCCTGTCTCCCTTTTCAAAAAATCCAGAAAGGGTGTATATATGATGACCTCTGTATCATGAAGATGCAATAACTCCAGCAAACGTTTCATGCTGTCGTAAAAAATTGGTCCGATGGTCCATCCAAAAAGGGCAATTCTCATCTAAAATATATATTACTCATGTATTGATATAACGCATAAATTGATCGAACCGGTCATCAATCAGGCTTTTGAGCGGTGTCTGATCCATGAATGTTGCCTTTATATCGTAATTGTAGCGTGTCAATGTCTGAATAATGCCGGAAAGGTCTACCTGGTTAACCTTGATGGTCACAATCAGTTCTGTGGTCGATACATTGGGTTTCCAGGTATAAAGACTCAAAATACGGGCATCATTCCCTTCGATGATCTGGGTGATTTGTGCCAGCGAATAGTTGTTCTCACACATGGTCAACTCGATGATCCCTCCCGGTTCATTGGGCGAAAAGAGAATCGTCAGCTGGTTGCTTAAATCATACCTGGAAATTGATCCCAGATAGGTGTGATCTTCAGTTAACACAGGAACGATAGAAACGCCACAACTGGAGGCAACCGCTGCCACCTCAAAAATATGCTGCATTGGGTGCACATGAGGCTTGAGCAACTGATCAGAAATAAATGCTTCAATGGGAGCATCAAAATCCTGGGCATCGAAAATCTCCTTATCTGAAATGACACCCAGGTACTCCTGATCGGTCACAATGGGCAGATGTGATACCCTGAAAACTTCCATCAGGGTAAGTACCTTAGATGCAGAGTCTCCAGGGCTTACAGAAGGAATCGAGTCAGAAATCAAAGTTTCAGCGATCATGACCGAATGTAAAGTTGTTTTTGAATGCGAATCATTTTGTAAATTGCAAACCTAATTAATTGCATGCAAAAATGACACGATTAAGCGTAAATATAAATAAAATAGCGACACTGCGAAACAGCAGGGGCGGAACGATGCCCAGCGTGACAGAAGCAGCAGTCAGATGCCAGAAGTTTGGGGCTGAAGGGATCACCATCCATCCTCGTCCCGACGAAAGGCACATCCGTTACAACGATGCCCGCGAGCTTAAACCACTGGTGACTACAGAATTCAACATCGAAGGATATCCTGACCCACGCTTTATTGAGCTGGTACTGGAGGTTGTGCCCCATCAGGTAACACTGGTACCGGATTCCCCTTCTGCTATCACCTCCAACGCCGGATGGGATACGCTGAAACACCGGGATTTTCTGAAAGAGGTGGTTGGAAAATTTCAAAAAGCTGGAATCAGGGTCTCACTTTTTGTCGGAACAGATCCAGAAATGATTGAAGGAGCGGCTAAAATCGGAGCCGAAAGGGTCGAACTCTACACCGAACCCTATGCCACAGATTTTCCGTTGAATCCTGAAAAAGCGATTCTTCCCTTCATCAGGGCAGCCCAAACAGCCGAAAAATTTGGCCTGGGACTCAACGCCGGCCACGACCTGAGCCTCGAAAACCTGCGCTATTTCGACCAGCATATTCCAAATCTGCTGGAGGTCTCCATTGGGCACGCCTTGATCGCGGATGCACTCTATCTTGGGTTGGAGAAGACGATTGAGTTGTACCTTGAATGTTTAAATTAAGGATAAAGGATAAAGTAAAAAGGATAAAGTGAGCCCCGGGTTTTGTGCTTGATTGGCTGTTAAATAGAGCTTTCTAAAAGTTCAACAATTATAGATAGTGCGTTCTTACTTTATCCTTTTTACTTTATCCTTTATCCTTTCAGCTTGCCCCTTTATCCTTTTGACTTTATCCTTTATCCTTATTATTATTGGCTATGAACTTACATTACCGCCATTACGGTTCCGGCCCTGCATTGATCATCCTGCATGGATTGTACGGCTCATCTGACAACTGGATTACCATCGCCAAACAGTTGCAGGAGCATTACACAGTTTTGCTTCCCGATTTAAGAAACCATGGGGCTTCTCCCCATACACCCACACATACTTATGAGGAGATGGCCAATGATTTGTTGCAGTTTTATGAAGAGACAAATACAGAAGATGCCTATTTGATAGGTCACAGCATGGGCGGTAAGGTGGCCATGCGATTTGCCGCGGAACATCCCGAAAAGGTGAACAGACTAATGATCATCGATATTACTCCCAAAAATTACCTAACGGGAGATCGCTCCTTTAAACACATCCGCCAGCATGAAATAATCCTGAAATTGCTTGAGCACACGGATCTTTCCAAATATCAATCACGAAGTGAACTGGATCAATATTTCAGTTCGAAAATCAAGGAAGAATCATTGCGACTGTTCCTTTTGAAAAATATTCACCGATCACACAGTGGCATTTTTGAATGGAAAATCAATGCCAAAGTTTTGAGAGATACGTTTGACGCCACTGTCAGCGAAATGGATCAGTCGTGGTTCGAAGATCGTATGCCAATTACAGCCTATCCTGTCACATTTGTGAGAGGGCTGAATTCTGAGTATGTCAGCGATGATGATTGGAAGGTGATCCGAAAAATCTATCCAGAGGCCAAACTGGTCGACTTTGAGGGGGCAGGTCACTGGCTTCACGCCGAACAACCCTCGAAGTTGGTCGCCACCATATTGGAGAAACCCTAGCGCTTACTATTGCTAAAAGCTATTGGCTGTTGGCTTTTGGCTATTGGCTTTTGTCAATCGCAAATGGATGTTGGTAGTTGGCTTTTAGCCAATCGCTAACTGCTAATAGCTAATGGCTTTTAGCAGTGTCTAGTCTTTCACCCTGCTCAGGCTCAGCGATTTTAACATCCAGTTGGGCAAGTGTTTCATTGGATTGCGTTTTCTGAGATTGATAAACAACCCCAACTTCTTAACAATAGGCAACTTATGCGTTTCAACGAATTCGATCAGGGTTCCATCCGGATCTTCGATATAGGAGAAGTGACCTGCCGCTTCACCCATGTCAAAACTATTGCCCTCATGGTGGGCAAAGCTATCAACTGTAAATGGAAAACCGCGCTCTGCACAGGTGGAGTTAAGTTTCTCCATGCCATTGATATCGTAGCACAAATGAATGAATCCGAGGTCTCCCCAAAAGCGTCCTTCAAAAATCTTTCGGGGCACACGGTCTTCAACCTTTAAAAGTTCAATCTCGCTATTGCCTAATAGTTTTCCGAAAGCTCCGGGGCGGGGCTTACTGTTTTTCAGCAGAACTCTCCTAAAACTGGAGTCTCCACCTTTAAGATGGGTCAAATCACTGAATTTTCCTTTTTTATCAAAAGCAACCTGATCATATCCAAGTATGTCTGAATATACTTTTCGGGAATTTTCAATGTTTGTAACACCGATGATCACACCGTAAACTGAGCCTGTATGCCGCTTCCGGTTACCAAACCAATTTTCTGATTCAATAACCTGAAATACATTATTAAACGGATCAGTTACAAAGAAAAAATTACGTCCGTCCGGATCAACCTGAATATCGCTTACATTCAATTTCTCCTCCAAAAACCTGGTATGGGTGTATTGGGCATCACGTGTTTTAATTTTCGCGGCAAAGATACCCAGATCGCCCAATGCTGGTTCGAAGATAGGTGATTGCGGAACCCTGTCCGTGTATTGCCAGATTTCGAAACCTCCCCCGCCATTCATGTTCATCGCGAGAACTGCATGCCGTTTTCTGGGCAGCCCGCCTGTATAAGGCAACATCAGCGCAGCAGTAGCGCTCTCTTCAAACACCTTGATATCCATCCCAAGGTATTTTCGGTACCATTTCCAGGCTTCCGCCACATTTTTTACCCCGATACCAAGTTGCTGAATCCCGCTAACTACAATTCCTTCCATAGGTTTTTTTATTATAATTCATCCAAGCGGATTAATTCTTTGGGCTATATGGTAAAAAAGCCATGGAATGTACCTTTTTAGATAGGGCATAATTACATCTTTTTTCCCAATAATAACCTCTTTCCTGTTGTTACTGACCGCTTTTACGATCCTTTTGGCGCAATAGGAGGCAGAAACTCCCTCCTCCTGTCCCTTGTCCATTAGTCCATGCTCTCCGCCGGTTGAAGTAAGGGAATGAATTGAAATATTTGTCTTGACCATTCCGGGACATACCATGGTAACCCGGATGTTATCCCTGAAATGTTCTAGCCTTAACGTTTCAAAGTATCCATGAAGCGCATGTTTGGCGGCCGCATAAGCCGATCGTTGTGGAAATCCGAACAGGCCGGTCAGACTGCTGACCACCACGATGTGGCCTCCGCCACTTTTCACCATAAATGGAAGGATTTGTTTGGCCAGACCGGCGTGACCCCAAAAATCAACCTCCATGATCTTTCTGGCAACCTCCATTGGCGTATCAATTAACAAAGAGCGCTGACTGATACCGCCATTGTTGACCAATATATCCAGTCGGGGAAATGCTGTCTGAACATTAGCTACCGCTGAAGCAACCGCCTCCGGAACTGCGAGATCAAATGCCAGTACCAACACCTGAGCCCCAAATTTTTTACAGTTCTCCGCAACAATTTCGAGCTGTTTCCGGTTCCGGCCCGACAATACCAACTGTATTTCGGGAGCCGCCCATTTCAAGGCCAGCGCTTCGCCAATACCGGAGGAGGCTCCGGTAATCCAGATGATTTTTGATTTTGTCATTCAGTCA
>JAVHPO010000065.1:0-5734 GCA_036170635.1 Prolixibacteraceae bacterium
ACCTCCAAAAAAATGATCCGTCATTGCGACCGCGAGGCACGAGCGGGAAGCAATCTGTTGTCTGGCTACCAACTGGAAAAATTGAAATGTTTTCTGCTTTTTCATTGAATAGGGTTATATTTTATGATGATAAATAAAGATGCTTGCGTTTATTTTTTATCCAATAAAAATCCAAGGAAATAAATCTGTATGATCAAAAGAACGAATTTTACCTAATCATCGAATAATCAGGGGCATTCATCGAAATAATTTTAAGTTGCCGCAGATCCGGTCTATCTTCGGTAAAGAAATTAAAATTATTAACCCATGAACCGTCCCAAAGCAATCATTTTACTCGGTATCATCCTGTTATTGACAGGTTGTACCGATTTTTTTATGATCTGTTCCCTGAATCCATTCTATTTGGACACAAACATCCATATGCATCCTGAAATTGAGGGCAAATGGAATGCTGCCCCTTTGCGCAAAAGGTCTGAATCGGGAAAAGATGATGACGTTTCGGTTTGGAACCGAATGGATACTACTTCTGTTTGGAAGATAAAGAGGCATGTCTCCAAAGAAAACGTCAAAACAAAACATGGACCTGATTCCATTGTCTATAAACCACTGAATTTTTACGATGTATCGTTGGTGAGCAGCCTTCCTGATACAATCATCTATAAGTTTAAGATGGTGCTTTTTGAAATAAACAAAGGGCTTTACGCCGATTTCATGCCGGTCGAAAACAGTGGTTTGGAAAAGAGCCGTTTTGCTGTTGAGAGTTACTTCAAGATTCATACGCTTGCCAGAATTGAAATATCAAGGGATCAATTCAAAATATCCTGGTTGGGAGCAGGTTACATGAAGGATATGATTGAGAAAAAGCGGGTCAGGGTGAACTACCGGTGGGTAAGCGGGGCTGGAAGACTGCTGCTGACGGGTAGTTCAGAGCAACTGACCGGAATGATCGATCGTTACGCCGGCGAACCCAGATTTGTCGACTGGGAAAAACAGCAGGCCATGTTGAAGTTAAACCGTATAAAATAAGCACACCATGAAAATTTCAAAATATAAAAATCAGATGGTTGTCCTCATGCATCTGCTTTTCTGGATGCTTTCGATCAATGGCTGGAACATCGTTTTTAATCCTGGTGTAGAGACCTCGGGTGCCATCAAAGGTCTTCAGGACTATTGGTTTGATCTGTTTTTGCTTAACGCATTGTTCTTCTTCTACTGTTGTATCCCTTTCGTCTGGTATGCCAAACGTTCAGCAAAATGGCTAAAAATTGGTCTTTCAGTGCTCTTTTTGATCCCCCTATTTTATCTTTTGTTTGAATATCTCCAACCGTCAAAAAGCAGGGATGATATCTCCTTTTTTACCGATTTTTTCCTTTCCGGATTCATGTATGTGGTGGTCTTTCACCTTACGATTGCACTGGCGGTCTATTTTAATCTCTATGTTCTTGTTCGTAAATATTTGAAAAACAGTAAATTTTGGTTCTATATTCTGACAGTTTTGGTACTGGTGACTGTTACCTCCGTTCTTAATTTTATACTTTTCGACTATGTATTTGATAAATTGTTCCCGGAACTCTTTTTTATATCCTATTACGAAGTATGGGAACTCCTTATCATCATTGGCGCCTATCTGATCCTGACAACGGGTGCCTACCTGGTCTGGCAATATGCGGTGGTGTTGATTGCGAACCGTAACAAGGCACAGAATGAACTGTCCGCACTAAAGGCACAAATTAATCCCCATTTTCTTTTCAACAATCTCAATACCATCTATTCAATGGCCGTTCAAAAGGATGAGAAGACCAAGGATGTTATACTGCAATTGTCTGATTTTCTTCGCTATGTGCTTTATGACACCTCCAGTAATTTCATCCCGCTGGAGAAAGAGGTGGAGATTATACGAACCTATGTGGAATTACAGAAATCCCGGCTCAATCCGGAAATTAATACCGCTATTCTGACAACAGATGGAAATTTCGCAAGTCAGCAGATCGCTCCTTTGTTGCTGCTTCCTTTGGCCGAAAACTGCTTCAAACATGGTACCGGCAAAGACAAGGGAGTCATTCAGATCCATATCGGTTTGAAAGGGAAGCAACTTCACTTCACTACTGAAAATCCTGTTGCCCCACGAGAAAAGAGCGTTGAGGCGGAACTGGGAGGTATCGGTATCAACAATGTCGAAAAACGGTTAAATTTGATCTATCCTAACCGGCATTCACTTCAATTTGGTGAAAAGGAGGGGGTATTTAGAACTGAGATGAAAATTGAGCTTTAATTGTTGAGAGGAAGCTGCGCGTCAACAATAAATCTCATGCAACGATATTATGAATTGATTTAACCTTAGTTAATCTTGATGCAAAAGTCAAACAAGCTTTTATATCCTCCTCCACCAATGAGGGATAATCCTCGATGATTTCAGAAACTGTCATTCCTGATGAGAGTAAATCCAAAATCAGCTCCACTGGATAGCGCATATTTCGAATTGTCGGCTTTCCATGACAAATATCTGGATTTATTGTAATTCTATTAATTAAGGATTCCATATCTTCATATTTTATTCAAATATACGATTATTTTAAATAGTTTAGATTGAGATTCCCGCTTAAGTACTGAAAAACTGATCATTTTGAGAGCCATGAATTGCATTGTTATCGAAGACGAACCTGCTGCCCAGTCGATTCTGGAACACAACATCTCCTTGTGTCCGGGTTTGCTTTGCAGCGGAATCTTTCCGGATGCTTTTACCGCACAGGCTTTCCTGGACAGAAATTCCGTGGATTTGATGTTCCTTGACATCAACCTGCCGGAGATGTCGGGGGTGAGTTTTCTGAAATCGCTGGTTCATCCTCCGCTGGTCATCTTCACGACAGCCTACCCAAAATACGCCATCGAAGGGTTCGATCTGGAGATTGTCGATTTTCTTTTGAAACCGTTCTCTTTTGAGCGATTCAACAAGGCTGTCAACAAAGCAAAGGAGCGTTTTTTTGCCAAAGCGCAAACAGTTGTTCCTAACCGGATAAGCGTTAAGTCAGATAAGGGGATTTACCAGATTGGGCTGGATGATATCCTGTTTATTGAAGCCTGCGGTGATTATGTTATTCTCCACCTTCCTGATAAGAAACTGGTGGTACACGGAACACTTAAAAGTTGGGAGAAAAAACTGATTGGACAACCGTTTCAAAAAATACATCGTACGAATCTTGTTAATCTTCACAAAATAGACCATCTGGAGGGTAATGTGGTCTATATTGGTTCTCATAAACTTTCCGTTTCAGAGCCGTACAAACAAGTTTTGCTCGAACAATTGTTCAATCAACAGCCCTAAAAAAACAGATCCTAATATTTTGTTTCTGGAATCATTACTGCTAAAGCTGTAATTCGTAGGATATACCGAGGATAAACCGGTTCAGGATGGTCCCATCGGTCAACATTCCATAGCATTTCACTTTTTGAAATTTGGTCAGGTGGTAATTGGCTCCCAGGATGAAACGAAATTCGGTAAAATGGGTTTCAAGAGAATTACCAAAAAGATACCATGATTCAATGTCAGCAAGAGGTTCCACTTTATGGGAAGGGTTTCTGTAGCAAACTTCCAACCTGTTTCGCCAGTGAAAGGTATTTGATGCATTGGTTTGGGTTTGCGGATACAATGTGAGCTGCATCCTTTGCCTGAAACTAAAAATGAATTTTGAAAGATGCCAGAATGGCTCAGCCTGGACATAAATCCTATCCCTCAATTCATTGTAACCGGGATGCACAAAATTCATCAGCGCATATCCCGCCCCTGCATTCAGCCAGTGAGCAACAGAGAGTTCACCTTTTAAACCAATACTCATCCTGTCAATGGAACGACTGTTGTCATTGGTATAGAACTCCCCGAAAAGGCCCAGGGAATTTGCCTCAATTTTTTTTACAAAGGAAAGGTCGTTCCATACCCCAAAATCAGTCTCTTTTGGCTCATGGGCGTTTGCTGCCAGGACGATTCCTAGCAGTACAAGGGCTACGAATAAATGTTTTCTTATATTTTTCAAGCGAACAAACATACAATTTTTTCCCTTATTTTTTTGTTTCGGTTTTGCCTGTAGTCTTTCGGATTCAGTTTGTAACCATTAAAATTAAGAAACCCTGTCAGAATATTGCTGACAGGGTTAATTGAATAAAAGAGTAGAAGTAGTTGATCGGGATTACTATTTATAAATCCACATTTCACTGTTTATATCATCCGTATCGGCTCCAAATTGACTGGTCAGCGCCGCATGATAATTCACTGAATTGGTTGTCCTTTCTGAACTTGGATATTGCCATCTTTTTGCAATACGCTGACTGTTTCCTGTTCCTACGCCGGTCAGGAATGTTGGAACACCCGTGCGACGCGCATTGTTATAAGCTTCCCAGCCTGAATTCTGGAAGAAAGCCAGGTACTTCTGAGTCAGAATCTGTGAAAGCGCTGCTTGACTATCGCTGCTGTATTTTACACTATTCTGGGCATAATAGGCAGTCCACTGGGAATCAACATTTGCCCCGTGAAAAGTCCAGGAGGCCTGTATCCCTTTTACATAGTAGCTTTCAGCGTTGCCGCTTACCCAGCCTCTGTTGATAGCTTCAGCGATATTGAAACACATTTCGGCATATCCTATCTGAATGCAAGGTTCGCCGAAATAGCTTCCGTAATAGTGGTTCTTGCTGATTGGAGAGTACTGACCATCCAACATTTTGACCGACATATCATCGAGGCTTTCACCAGAAGAGGCGCCAACATAAGCGGCAAAATCCGTGGGCAACAATCCGCTTTTTATTTTTGCAGCGGCAGGATCTGCAACGATGAAGGTTCTTGGATCCCTCAGAGCTACCAGCGTATTCAGATAGGTGGCAGACATATTGTTCCTGGTGGCAGTCTTCCCGTACTCATCAGGATTGATGGGGTATTTGTCTGTTGATGCATTGAAGGTAAACTTCAGGTTGTCATCCAGGGAGGTCATCAGCGGATATTTTGTCGGATTTGAGATCACAGCGCTAAACTGGGATTTGATATTCAACTCACTGTCGGATTCCTTTTTGCTTAAGGTAATCAGCAAGCGAAGTTTGTAAGTATTGACAACTTTCTGCCATTTGGAAAGGTTATTTCCAAGCATAAAATCCCCCGTCAGGGAATTATCCCCCTTGTTGATAAGCAGTTGCAAATCATTGTTTGCTTCTTCCAGCCAGATGAGGGACTGTTTAAAAACTGCCTTCTGGGTGTCATATTTAGGCTGAGTATTCTCAAGTCCTTTCAATGCATCGGTTAACGGCACATCACCCAACCTCATTGACATGTCGATAAAGAAATAGGCATTAAAAAACTTACCAAGAGCAGCGTAAGGGTTAATGTCGGGAAGTCCTACGCGTTTAGCCTCCAAAGACATCTGTTTTACGTTCTGAAGTTGAGTAAAATTGAACCTGGTGTTGGTCCAGTCGTAGGTCTGGTCGCCATAGTAAGCGTAGTTGCTGCACCAAAACTGGTTCCATTTCTGAACATCGCTCCAGGGAGCATAATAGGTGCCATACAGTACATTTGTAAAAATCAGGGAGGGAGGAACAGTCCCGGGATGGTTTGGATCTTTCTCCAATGCATCGAATTTCTGGCAGGATGCCATCGAAATTGCCAGCACAATAAGAAGTGTAAATATATTTTTCATTTGTTTGTATTTTGTTTTTTAATGGCCAAATGGAATACCCACATAATCATTTTCGGTTGGTG
>JAVHPO010000066.1:0-5711 GCA_036170635.1 Prolixibacteraceae bacterium
GGGTTCCGCTTCGCTCCACCCCGGGCTACCAATATTTCGCCACTACGTGGCTGAACCCCGGAATGGGAGAGATGATGCTCTCTGAGCTGCATTACCCTGAGCCTGTCGAAGGGTGCAATCTGGAGCTTGCTATTTGCCTTCCACAATCTTTATCTCCTCGTCGGTTAAACCGTAAAGCTGGTAAACGAGACAGTCGATTTCGGATTCGTAATTCAATTAATCCTGAAGGGATTGAATATGAATAGCCCCGTATGGAATGCGGGGTTGAGAGGTATAGGTAAGACCACAACCACGACGTGGTTGAACCTGCCGGTTGGTCGATTTCGTTGTTCAACCCCGGGGTTGGGCGTGCGACGGGTTTCCATCCCCACCCCATGGGTTCCACCCATGGCTATTCATATTCAATCCCGCAAATGCGGGATTATTAGCTCCCTTCCACAATCTTTATCTCCTCGTCGGTTAAACCGTAAAGCTGGTAAACAAGACAGTCGATTTCGGATTCGTAATTCAATTAATCCTGAAGGGATTGAATATGAATAGCCCCGTATGGAATGCGGGGTTGAGAGGTATAGGTAAGACCACAACCACGACGTGGTTGAACCTGCCGGTTGGTCGATTTCGTTGTTCAACCCCGGGGTTGGGCGTGCGACGGGTTTCCATCCCCACCCCATGGGTTCCACCCATGGCTATTCATATTCAATCCCGCAAATGCGGGATTATTAGCTCCCTTCCACAATCTTTATCTCCTCCTCCGTTAAACCGTAAAGCTGGTAAACGAGACAGTCGATTTCGGATTCGAGAGCGGTAGTATCATTCTTGGAATTTTCTTTTTTAATTGTGATAATTTGAGTTACAATTGAAATGATTTTTTCTTTTTTATCACATTCAGCAAACGCAACTGGAAAATCCTTGAAATAAACATAACTGGGTTCATAAAAATTACCTCTTAGTTTTGGCAAAACATTTTTAAATAAATAGAAAATCAGATTACTGTTAAGAAGTCCGAGTAAGTATAAATCTGAACTTTCTATAATAAAGCATTTTTGATTTGTATAGACATTGCTTATATCAAAAATGAACTCAGGTTGTTTACATATATTCGGATAAATGATTTTCGGTTTTTCAAATACACCATAATAATCACACGCCCGCAATTCCCACCAGAAATCACCTTGGTCTGTTCGTTTTTCTGCTTTATTCTTAAACTTTATCAGATGACCGGCTATTGCGGGATAGTTTTGGCTAAACCACTCCCATGCAATATTTTCGGGCATTGATCCATATCTGGGCATTGGCTCGTCAAGGTGATAGGGGCTATCTTTCGGAAGGTTTCTTTTAATAGTAAATCCTTTTGGTATCATGATTAACCAATCCCTATTCGTTGGTTGAAGATATCGCTTAATATCTTTCCCTGCCAGAAATGGCTTGATTAGCTCAATACTTTTGGGGTCTTTAGCAATAAGTTTATTTTTTGCGTTTTCATCAATTACGAAAGCTTCATTTAAGCCAGTTAAAACGCCTCGGAATATTTTTCCTTCAATATATTCACTGAGTGGTTTACCAACAGATTTGATCTTTTGAAAAAGAATTTGAACAGATTCATTTGCTAACATCCAACCGTTTTCTTGTAATTGATTCTGATTTACTTCAAATTTTTTCACTTCAATATAGTTGTCTAAACCACTGGGATATGAAAGCGTGTCAATAAAAGCGGCTTCTAACGTAATTGAATTTGACTTTGCTTTTTTAATTGAGCATAAACAGGGATATGTAGTCGCTTCTTCAAAAACCGGTAAATCGCCAAAATCAACGATTGAATTAATTGAAAATTGTTTTATCCAACTCCTTAACTTATTGCCATAACCAGCACGCATCCATTTGTTGGGTAAAATATAGATGAATGCCCCATTATTGTGAAGAATGCTCAATCCTCTTTCAACAAAATAAACGTACAAGTCTGCTGCACTGTCAAATGTATCATAGTTGTTCTGAAGGTAAAATTTAATATTACTTAGTTCTTCCTGCCTGATATACGGCGGGTTCCCTATCACCACATCAAACCCTGTAAAATCCCCCTCCTCGTTCAACACTTCCGGAAACTCGAACCGCCATTCGAAGGCGTTTTCGTAGATTTTGTTGCTGCGTATCCCTTCCAGTTCGGTTTCGAGGCTGAGAATGGTATCGGTGAGGATTTTAACCTGTTTGTCCCAAATGGCTTTTTCGGCTTTGGTGCGGTCGAACAGGGTGGTTTGGGTGGTGAGGGCAAACAACTCGCCTTTGGCTTTGTTGAGTTTCAAAACCCTTTTGTCGTTGGCGGCTACATCGCTTTCGAAATCATTTTTTATTTGGGCGATGAGTTTTTCCATCTCCCGCTTCTCCTCTTTGCTTTGGGCATTCCGGTAGGTCATTACTGCCAAACGGTAACTGTCAATCGTCCATTTGCTGTTTTTGAGCGCCTTTTTGATGTCAGCATCGAGGGCGTAGCGGCTGATGAGGGAGTTGCCGCATTTGATGTTGATGTCGATGTTGGGGAGCGTCTCCAGATTCGGATTTGGATTCGTCGGATTGATCGGATTGTTGGATTGGGGATTTTGTGTGTAATAGGCATTTTTTAGCAATTCAATCCACAATCGGAGGCGGCAGATTTTGACGGAATTGGGGTTGATGTCTACGCCAAACAGACAGTTTTCGATAATGGTTTGCTTCTCGTGAAAGAGGGTTTCCTGGATACGCTGGCTCTCATGGCTTTTGGGATTGTATTCGAACAGTCCGCCATCGTCGTCGGTAACGATCAATTCGTCGTTTTCGACCGTCACATGGTAATCGCGAAGCGTTTTTCCTTCCCGGTCGCGCAATATTTTAAGCTCACTTTTGATGGCGATAATTTCGTTGAGCGCCGATACCAGGAAGTGCCCCGATCCCACGGCAGGGTCGCAAATTTTCAGGCTGTTGATCAGGTCATTGGCCTGGTCTTTGGTGAAATGCTGTCCGATAGCATTATATACATCATCGATCGTTTGATTATTTGTTTGGCTAAAGCCGGGATCAATTTTGACTCCATTTCCCGCCGGCTGAAGCCGGCGGCTATTCATGGCTTCGTTGAATTTCTGCACCACGGCGCGCCTGATTGTTTCGCGGCACATGTACATGGTGATAAATCCCGGGGTGAAGAACGAACCGTCTTTGTACCCGTTAATTTTTTCGAAGATAAGCCCCAGAACCGAAGCATTAATGAGTCGTTTGTTCTCTTCCTGGATCTCTTCACTGCCCTCGCTGGAAAAATCGTAGGCATTGAGGAACCCAAAAATATATTCAATGGTGAGCAGTTCGCCAGTCCGCTTTTGTCCGTTGTTGTTTTTGATAACGGTCGAAGAAAGAAGGGGCAGCTTCATGTCTTTCAACTGACTGATAAACAGACATGCATGTTCAATCCCGGTAGGCTCGAACAACGAACTGTTGAGATAGGGAATGTTGACGAACTGTTTCTTTACTTCTTCATTGCGGTCGATCTCTTTACGGGCCAACACGGAGAAGAAAAGGTTGTTCAAATCATCAAAATTTTGAACCTTTTCGCAGTTGAGAAAAGCAAACGACTGGTCGCCTTTGTGGTATTTTATCAGTTGTGCTTCTAGAAGTTTGAGAAAAAGGATTCGGTTAATCCAGGTAATTGACAACTCCAAAGCTACGTTAAACAGCCGCTCGGCGTTGTTTCCACCAAACTGCGAAGGTTTGTCGAGGCGCGAGATCTTGTCGAGGTTATCCAATTGAAATATAGCGCTTTCAATGAGCGAAGCGGCATTTCGTTCGCCCTCCTTTTTGCGTTGAATGAGCTTTTTGCCTCCCTCTTTGGTTTCGGTCAGACCGATAATGTGCAAAAGCTCGGTGTAAAAAGTTTTGTCGAGGCTGTTGCTGTCGTTAACAAACGGAAGCTTTAAAAGATGCTCAGGCGAGAGGAGTTTGTAAAGGGCAATTAAAATGTTATCGTCCTTTTTATCAGCGTTGCGCAATGGTTTATCGTAATCACGAATGTCGAAATGGGTAAAGGTTACCTCATGTTTGATGGTTTCGATGGCTGGTTCGGCAATCTGTTTGTAAAAGAAATCGGTTGTTTTGCCCGAAAGACGACCTTCTTCGAAATCGGTGAATTGTTTAACAAGGTGTTTGTTTTGTGCGAACTCCTTTTCAAAAAGGTTGGCATCGAAAATAAACCATTCGTAAATATTGGTGGCAACAAGGTATTTTATTTCGAGGTTTTTAGCGGTAATTCGTTCCCGCAAATAATACAAAACAAGTTCCTGAAAAGCTTTGGTGTTGATGCTGTCGGTTCTGAGCATCTCGGTCTTGTTGGTGGGTTTCTTCGCTTCTATCACAACACCAACGGTACTCCCTGCGTTGAGCGCGTTGTGTATGACAAGATCGTTGCGGCCTTTGGTATTGATAAAATGGGTGGCAGAGTACCAGGTGTTTTTAAGAAAATCAGAAACGAGGTTTTTGTGAAATTCTTCCGATTCGGTTTCATCAATTTGATCCAGTAAACCAATCAAATTGGCTTTGAATAGCTCAATCTCGTTTCTGATGGTTTTCACTTTCAGAAACGCTTTGTTTAAAGCTTTACGTGGCTTAAGAATGTTTAAATCCATTTTTTTTGCAGCCGTGGGTTTGGTTTCGCTAAATGTACAAAGAAAGTTGCAATGTAAATTACGATTTTGGAATTTGGATTTTCGATTCGGTACCTGAGCGTAGCCGAAGGGTTCGCAATTCTCGTTTCATTTTTCATCAACTGTTCCTTCCGTCCGAAATGATCCAATCTCTTTGTTAGGCATGCTACCGCGGACGGTGGCTATTGTGGATTCATATACCCGGGGTTCCGCTTCGCTCCACCCCGGGCTACCAATATTTCGCCACTACGCGGCTAAACCCCGGAGTTGCACTCCCCTCTTCACCGTTTCTCTGTTTCAAAGTTTTCCCTTCGGCTTCGCTCATTGATCGGACTCATCCACTCCGTTTCATCGTTTCCCCGTTTCAATCTCCAACTGCTTGGAGTTCCGATCCCCCACTCGCCCCTTCTCCCCTTCGACAGGCTCAGGGACCGGTTCTTTGTCTCATCACCTCATCTTCTTCCAGTCCCCAAGTCGATCCGTCGTCTCCGTCCTTCCGTCATCTCCGTCGTCCCAGTCATCCCAGTCGTCCCAGTCATCCCCGTCCTTCCTCAGAACTTGTAATTAAACCCTACCGTAAAAAGCTCCTTGAACTGCCACTTGGCTTTTTGGGCGACCTCTACGCCATTTGCGTCCTTGATTGGGAATTTGACATTGTAATCGTACACCAGCTGGGTATTGATCCGGGTACTGATGCGCCGGGTAACCTGTAACACAAGGGTTTGCTCCCAGTCGACATTGAATTTTTGGAAAGGGAATCTGTAGTTGTTGAAAATTTCGGCCCGTGTATCGTAAATGACGTCCTCAATGATGGCATGGTGCCAGTTCAGCTTCACGATGGCGCCGGGTTCCCACAAACGTCTTTTGCCCGGATCCAATCCGTAGTGTGTCGGATCAATCAAAGCCGTATCATTCACGAAGGTTATTTTTGAAGTGAAAGGGGAAAGAAACAGCGAGAAATTCTTGTTGGGTTTGTAATCCATACCCAACGAAGTGGTTAGGTATGCCGGCGCCATAAACGTTGAAATAGGATTGTCCTTGTCAGGATATTTG